>NZ_QHJN01000229.1:0-9938 GCF_003947565.1 Actinomadura sp. WAC 06369
GTAGGTGGGCGGGGTGGCCGACAGGCCGATCGGGTTGCGGGTGAGGCGGGCCGACGTGCCGTCCGGGCGGGGGACCTCGACGACCGGGGCCAGGCCGAGCGACTCGGCGAGCGCGAACGCCCCGGCGATGTCGTTGACCTGGCCGGCGGGGACCCCGGCCGCCGACAGGGCGGGCACCCAGTCGGCGGCGGGCTTGGCGGCCAGGGCGTCCACCAGGAGGCGGCGCAGCTCGGCGCGGTGGGCGACCCGGGCCTCGTTGGCGGCGAAGCGGTCGTCCTCGGCCAGTTCGGGACGGCCGATGACGCGGGCGAGCGCGGCGAACTGGCGGTCGTTGCCGACGGCGAGGACGAGGTCGCCGTCGCCGGTGGGCAGCGGCTCGTACGGCGCGATGCTCGGGTGGGCGTTGCCCATCCGGCCGCCGACCCGTCCCGCCAGGGTGTAGGCCGAGCCCTGGTTGGCGAGGGCGGCCAGCAGGCACGACAGCAGGTCGATCTCGACCCGCTGTCCCTCGCCGGTGCGCTCGCGGTGCCGCAGCGCGGCGAGGACGCCGACGCTTGCGAAGAGCCCGCTGATGACGTCCACCAGCGCGACGCCGACCTTCTGCGGCTCGCCGTCGGGCTCCCCGGTGATGCTCATGAGGCCGCCGAGGGCCTGGATCAGCAGGTCGTAGCCGGGCAGCGCGGCCCCGGCGCCCGACCCGAAGCCGGTGATCGAGCAGTAGACGAGGCCGGGGGAGGCGGCGCTCAGCTCGGCGTGGCCGAGGCCGAGGCGGTCCATGACGCCGGGGCGGAAGTTCTCCACGACGACGTCGGCGGACGCGGCGAGGTCGCGGGCGCGGGCGGCGCCGTCCGCGGTGCGCAGGTCGAGGACGACGCTGTCCTTGTTGCGGTTGGCGGCCTGGAAGTAGGTCGCCCGGCCGCCGTCGTCGTAGGGCGGGCCCCACGCGCGGGTGTCGTCGCCGCCGTCCGGGCGCTCGATCTTGGTCACGTGGGCGCCCAGGTCGGCGAGGACCATCGTGGCCAGCGGTCCGGCGAGCACGCGGGAGAAGTCGACGATGCGGACACCGTCCAGGGCATGGGGCATGGTGGGCTCTTTGTCGGCTCGGGGTCGGGTATGCGATTATCGAGTCTAGATTTTCGAAGATTTCCCCGCAACGAGAGGTGACCGCCATGACGAGCACGCCGGACCGGGCCGACCTGCGCCCCGACGACTTCCTGGACATCGACGGCCTCCTGTCGGACGAGGAGCGCGACATCCGCGACACCGTCCGGGCGTTCGTGGCCGACCGGGTCGTCCCGCACGCCGGCGACTGGTTCGAGCGGGCCGCGATCCCCCGCGAGCTGCCGCGCGAGCTCGGCGGGCTGGGCGTCCTCGGCATGCACCTGGACGGGTACGGCTGCGCGGGCACCAGCGCGACCGCCTACGGCCTGGCCTGCATGGAGCTGGAGGCCGGGGACAGCGGCGTGCGCAGCATGGTCTCCGTGCAGGGCTCCCTCGCGATGTTCGCTATCTGGCGCTGGGGCTCGGAGGAGCAGAAGCGGAAGTGGCTGCCCGGCATGGCCGCCGGGGAGACGATCGGCTGCTTCGGGCTGACCGAGCCGGACGCGGGCTCCGACCCGGGCGCGATGCGGACCCGGGCCCGCCGGGACGGCGACGACTGGATCCTCGACGGCCGCAAGATGTGGATCACCAACGGGACGATCGCGGACGTCGCCGTGGTGTGGGCCCGCACCGACGAGGGCGTCCGCGGCTTCGTCGTCCCGGCCGGCACGCCGGGCTTCACCGCGCCGGAGATCCACAAGAAGATGTCGCTGCGCGCGTCGGTGACGTCCGAGCTGGTGCTGGACGGCGTCCGGCTGCCGGCCGACGCTGTCCTGCCGGAGGTGTCGTCGCTGCGCGGCCCGCTGTCCTGCCTGAACGAGGCCCGCTACGGGATCGTCTGGGGCGCCGCCGGCGCCGCCCGCGCCTGCTTCGAGGCCGCGCTCGCCTACGCCGAGGAGCGCACCGCGTTCGGCAAGCCGATCGCGGGCACGCAGATCCAGCAGCAGAAGCTCGCGCACATGGCGCTGGAGGTCAACCGCGCCACCCTCCTGGCGTTGCACCTCGGCCGGCTGAAGGACGCCGGGCGGCTGCGCCCCGAGCAGATCAGCATGGGCAAGCTCGGCAACGTCAACGCCGCGCTGGACGTCGCCCGCACCGCGCGGCAGATGCTCGGCGCCAACGGGATCTCGCTGGAGTACCCGGTCATCCGCCACATGAACAACCTCGAGTCCGTCGTCACGTACGAGGGCACCGCGGACGTGCACGCGCTGGTGATCGGCGGTGCGCTGACAGGCGTCCAGGCGTTCCGCTGACGCGGCCGGGGCACGGCTATGCTCGGGCCGGTGAACGATACCCGCGCCGACGCTCCCGCCTCGGTCCCCACGGCCCAGCAGCACGCCGTCGGCGCGCTGCGCCGCCTCATCGTGTCGGGCGGGCTGCGCCCCGGGCAGCGGGTCAACCAGGAGGACATCGCCGCGCGGGTCGGGCTGAGCGTCGCGCCGGTGCGGGAGGCGCTGCGCGTCCTGGCGCAGGAGGGGCAGCTCACCTACCGGCCCCGGCGCGGCTACTTCGTCACCGAGCTCCAGTTCGAGGACCTCAGCGAGATCTACGAGCTGCGCCGCATCCTGGAGGAGCGCGCCGCCCGGCACGCCCTGCCGATGCTGGACGACGCGGCGCTGCGGCGCATCGACGAGGCCGCCCGCACCTGCGCGGAGGCCGCCGCGGCCGGGGACGTCGCCGCCGAGCTGGCCGCCAACCGCGTGTTCCACTTCGCGGTCATGGAGGCGCCGGGCCAGCCGCACGTCCTGCGGCTGATCCGGCTGCTGTGGGACTCCACCGAGGTGTACCGGGCCATGTACTACAACCTGCCGGAGGAGCGTGCGGCGTCGGTGGACGCCCACGACCGCATCATCGAGGCGGTCCGCGACGGGGACGCAGACCGGCTCGTCCGCGAAATGGACGACCACCGGGAGCGGGCCCTGGACGTGCTGCGCGCCGTCCTCGCCCCCGGCCGGGACTGACGCCCGTCACTTCGACCATTCGCGGGCTTCGCGCAGCGGCTCGGCCGGGTCGAAGTCGTTGAAGGCCGGGACGAGCGAGTAGTCGGTCAGGGCCCGGACGTTCGCCGCTTCGGGCTCGATGTCCGTGATGACCCCGTACTCGACGTAGGTGTCGATGGTCTTCTGCAGGTCCTCGTCCTTCTGCAGGCCGTACTCGCCCGCCGAGCCCGGCCCGCCCGAGATTTCCAGCCGCTTCGCGAGGATCTTCGTCGCGGTGGCGAGGTCGGTGTCCTTCCCGCCCGCCAGCTTGGACGCCGGGAAGTGCTCCCAGTGCATCTCGATGGCGGCGCGCGGGTTCTCCTGCGAGAAGACCATGCCCTTGAAGAACGCCCGGAACAGGCCGCCGATCGCCTCCGGGCGCTCCTGGACGTCGCGCTTGCGGCAGACCAGGGCGGACGTCCCGGTCAGCCCGTCCGTCCGCGACTCGATCTCGACCATCTCCCGGCCGAGCAGCTCCCCGACGATGAGGTTGGAGCTGTCGTAGCCGGAGTAGGCGTCGATGTCGCCGCGCTGGAGCGCCTGGGCGGCCTGCGCCCCGTAGCCGACGGCGAGGATGTCGTCCGCGCCGACGGGACGGGGCAGCGACCGGGTCGCCCCGGTCACGAGCAGCTCGTTGATGCCGCCGCGCACGTTCACCCCGACGGTCCGGCCGGCGAGGTCCGCCGCCGTCCGGAGCCCGGACGCGGCCGGGGCGACCGTGCGGAAGATGTTGCCGTTGACGGTGCCGACGATGACCAGGCCGGGGTCCTGGCCGATGGCGGTGACGGCGTTGGCGGTCGAGCCGTACGTGCAGGTGGCCCGCTCGTTGGCGACGGCCTGGATGGCCGCGACCGCGTTCTTCACCGGCTGCATCTCCACCTTCAGGCCCTCGTCCGCGAAGTACCCCATGGTCTCCGGGACCGTGGCGTACGAGGCGGTGGCGGCGCTCAGCGTCTGGTCGGCGACGGCGAAGGTGAGTTCGGTCCGTCCGTCGCCGGTGCCGCACGCGGTGGCCGCCGCGAGCGTCGCGGCCGCGGTCAGGAGCGCGCACGCTCTCCTCATGGCGGGTCGTCCTCTTCTCGTCGGGGTCACGCGCGGTACCTGGCCAGGAGCCGGTTGAGCACCGCCATCACCAGCCAGATGGCGACCCCGAAGAAGCCCATGACGATCAGCAGCGCGTAGGTCGCGGCGATCGACCCGTTCTGGGTGGCCGCCTGGATGGCGAAGCCGAGGCCCTCCCGCGCCGAGACGAACTCGGCCACGATCGCGCCGATCAGCGCGAGGACGGCGGCGGTGTTCAGCGCGGGGAGGATGTAGGAGACCGCGTGCGGGATCCGCAGCTTGAACAGGATCTGCCAGCGGCCCGCCCGTACCGACCGGAACAGGTTGTACTGGTCCTCGCCGACGCTGGCCAGCCCCACCATCGCGTTGACCAGCAGCGGGAAGAAGGCGAGCAGCGCCGCCAGGAACGCCTTCGGCGCCAGGCCGTACCCGAAGCCCGCGATGACCATCGGGGCGATGGCGACCTTGGGGAAGGTCTGGATCACCACGAGGTAGGGGTAGACGGCCTTGTGGACGGGCTCGGAGAAGGTGAAGACGACGGCGAGCACGAACGCCAGCACCGCGGCGCACACCAGCCCGACCAGCGTCTCGAAGGCCGTGGCGTAGATGTTCGGCCACAGGGCGCCGGAGGCGACCATGTCGCCCAGCGAGGCGAACACGTCCCCGGGCGGCGCGATGAGCAGCGGCGACACCCATTCGCGGTCCGCCGCCAGGTACCACAGCAGCATGATCGCGGCCAGGATCGCGACGCCGAGGACGCCGGCCTGGACGTTGACGTTGCCGAGCGGCCGCGCCCGTCCGGGCACGCGCCGCGCCCCGGCCGTCGCGGCGGGGGCGGGGGAGGTCTGCGGTGCGGTCACTGGCTCTTCACCTGCTCGAGAGAGGCCCGGACGCGCTGCGTGGCCTCGAAGAACTCCGCGGTCCCGCGCGCCTCGCGCCGTCGTGGTCGGGGGAGGTCGATGTCGATCACCTCGTGGATGCCGCCGGGCCTGGCCCGCATGACGACGATCCGGTCGGACAGGTAGACCGCCTCGCTGATGCTGTGCGTGACGAACAGGACGGTCTTGGGCTCGTCGTGCCAGACCCGCAGCAGCTCGTCGTTGAGGTCCTCGCGGGTGAACTCGTCGAGCGCGCCGAACGGCTCGTCCATCAGCAGCAGCCGCGGGCCGTCGATGAGGGAGCGGGCGATCGCGGCGCGCTGCTCCATGCCTCCCGACAGCTCGCGCGGGAGGCTGCCCGCGAAGTCCGTCAGCCGCATCGTGGCCAGCAGCTCGTCGGCCCGGCGGTCGGCGGCCGCCCGCTCCCCGCCGCGCAGCTCCACCGGGAGCAGGATGTTCTGCCGGATCGTCCGCCAGGACAGCAGCGTCGGCTTCTGGAACGCGACGCTCACCCCCGGCGGGGGCTCGGTCACCGTGCGCCCGTCGATCTCGACGCCGCCGCCGGTGGCCGCCAGCAGCCCCGCGATGATCTTCAGGAGGGTGCTCTTGCCGCAGCCGCTGGGGCCGATGAGGGACACGAACTCGCCCGGCCGGACGTCCAGGCTGGTGGGGGCGAGCGCGTCGACGGCGGTGCGTCCCCGCCGGTACGTCATGGCGGCGTCGCGGACGGCGACGGCCGCCCCGGTCCGGGGCTCGGTGCCCGTTTCGGCGATGCCCATCTCACTGCCCTCCGCTCGCGAGCGCGGGTTCGCGGACGCCGTATCCGGCGGGTTCCGGCACGCCGAGCACCTCGTCGTAGAACCGCAGCCAGTTGCCGCCCATCAGGCCCGCGACCTCGTCGGCGGAGAAGCCGCGCGCCCGCAGCGCCTCGTCCAGGACGGGGAAGTCGCCGGGGCCGCGGAACCACGCGGGCGGCCCGCTGCTCGCCGCGCCGGTGGCCAGGCCCGCGCCCTCCTGGGGGCGCCGGCTCCAGCGGCCGCTGCGCATCCAGGCCCGGTACTCGTCGGTGCCGCCGACGTTGGCGTCGGTGCCGATGCCGACGTGCGCGGCGCCCGCGATGTCGACCGTCCGCGCGACCATCTCCGACCACGCCTCGGGCGTGTCGATGAAGCCGCGGGTCAGGTTGTGGTAGGTCGTCACGCCGATGACGCCGCCGCGCTCGGCCAGCGCCTCCAGCACCTCGCGGGGCTTGTTGCGGGGATGCTCGGTGATGTCGCTGCAGTTCGCGTGGGTGATCGCGACCGGACGTCCGGAGGCGTGGATCGCGTCCAGGGTGGTGCGGTTGCCCACGTGCGACAGGTCGACGACCATCCCCGCGCGGTTCATCCGCTCGACGACCTCGTGCCCGAACCGCGTGAGGCCGGAGTCGACCGGCTCGTAGCAGCTCCCGCCGATGTCGTTCTGGATGTTGTAGGTGAGCTGGACGACGCGGACGCCGATCTCGGCGAAGAAGTCGACGTAGGACAGCCGCCCCTGGAGCATCGAGGAGTTCTGGAACCCCAGGATGAGGGCGGTGCGCCCCGCGGCCGCCAGCCGCCGGACGTCCCCGGCGGTGCGGGCGATCCCCACGAGGTCGGCGTTGTCCTCGGCGAAGTACCGCCAGGACGCGACCGCGTCCAGCGACTCCGTCGCGTCCTCCCAGAAACCGCAGGTCGTGGTGACGGCGTCGATGCGCGCCCGGCGCAGTGTCACCAACTGGTCGCGGGTCATCCGCGAGCAGTTGAGTCCGTCGATGTACACGGCGTCTCCTTTACGGGGTGGGGGAGAGGGTCAGAGGATTCCGGACGGCGGCGGCGCCATCCCGGTGTGCAGCCGGGACAGGTCGGTGTCGATGCTGAGCGCCTCGTTGGAGGCGTAGTAGAGGGGCCACCAGACCTCGGCGGGCACCTCGATGCCGGTGCCGATCAGCGACGGCGGCGCCGGCGGCGCGGCGGGCAGCACCTCCACCCGGGCGTCCGCGCCCTCGACGGCGACGGCCAGGCCGAGGCCGAGCGACGCGGCCCACAGCGCACCGGCGCCGAGCAGGTCGGCGTCGGCGAGGCCGTGCACCGTCACCGGGTCGCCGGGCCCGTCCGCGAGCACGCCCGCCAGCACGGGCGCGCCCACCAGCAGCGCGCTGCGCCCGCCCGCGTCGATGCGGCGCGGGCCGGTCCGCCGCGGCGGCGTCCAGGCGGGACGGTCCGCGCCGCCGCCCGGGAACGTTCCAGCGAGGCGGGCCAGCGCGTCCCGGCCGAACCGGTCCACGCAGTCCACCGCGAAGTCGCGGGCGGCGGGGCAGGCCCCGGCCGGGACGCCCGCCACCATCAGCAGCCGCTCGCAGACCAGCCGGATCTCGCGCCGGTGGACGGTGAGCGTCCCGGCCATCGACTCGGGCGGGGTGATGGCGCTGATGTCGGGCCGCAGGTCCAGCCCGTGGGTGTCGTGGTCGAGGTCGAGTCTCATCCGTGCGTCCTTTCCTCGGCGATCAGCTCGCCGGAGGCGTTCCGGGCCATCTCCAGCAGCCGTCGGGTCATCTCCGCCGCGACCGTCCCGTCCACCCGGACCGCCGGGGCGATGACGCTCAGCGCGCCCATGCAGTGCCCGCGGACCATCAGCGGGACGGCCACCGCGGTGATGTCGCTGCCCAGCCATTCGCTGCGCACCAGCGCGAAGCCGCGCTCGGCGACCTCCGCGTAGACCTCCGGCGGGGCCAGCTCGGCGCCGCCGGCGCGCAGCCGGTCGCGCTCGCGCTCCGAGAGGTGCGCGACGATCGCCTTCCCGGACGCGGACGTGGTGACGGAGATGCTCGTCTGGAACTTCTGCCGCTGGTAGATGCCCACCGGCTCGGCGCGCTCCACGATGAACAGGCCGCCCTGGTCCAGCACGGCGAACGACACCGCCTCGCCCAGGTCGGCCGCGAGCTGGCGCATCCGCGGCTGGAGGATCTCGGCGATGTCGGCCTGGGCGGAGCGCATCCGGGCCAGGACCGACACGTGGTGGCTCAGGTGGTAGCGGCCCGCGTCGTCCTGGACGAACCAGCCCGCCTCCTTCGCGGTGTGCAGGTACTGGTGCATCGCCCCCCGGCTCCACCCGAACCGGTCGGCCATCTCGGCGACGGTGACCGGCCCGGCGGAGAAGCCGACCGCGTCGATGATCTCCAGCATCTTGCGGGCGGTGGTGAGCACCTTCGTCCCGGTCACCGGCGGCCCCCGGCCCACCAGAAGCGCTCGCCGGGCCCGCCCAGCTCCTCCCGGGGCGGCGCGCCCTCGAAAATCAGGCCGCGCAGCGTGCGCCGCTGGACGTCCAGCGTCTTCTCCAGGCCGAAGCAGAACGCGTTGAGGACGTGGATCAGGTACGCGGGGACCAGCTCGTCGTCCCGGTAGTCGACCCGCGCCAGCGCGTACGGGCTGTCGGTGAGGTTCTGCACGAGCGCGGTCGCCCGCAGGGCGGAGGGATGCTCGAGCAGCAGGTCGCCGACGCTCCGCCCGCCGTCCGTCCCGTCCAGGAGGGCGAGCAGCGCGCCGACCTCCTCCACCGGGTTGGTCGCGAGGTCGTAGGTGTCCGCGGGGATCTCCCGGACGTGCCCGGAGCGGGGCTCCTCCGACGCGCGCGACTTGTACCAGACGCGGTTGCGGAGACCGTCGGGGTTGCGGGGGTAGTCCGCCGTCCAGGGCACCGTGGCGCGGACCGCGTCCCGCAGCCGCGCGACCGTCCAGGTCGGATCGGGCCGCATCGACTCGTCCACGACCAGCTCGCCGAGCCGCGGCTCCCAGGCGCCGCGGTCGAGTTCCAGCGCGGTGGAGCGGAACAGCTCGACCGCCTCGGGCCCGGTCCCCGGCGAGCGGGCCGCCTCGACGTCGGCGAGCGCGAGCCCGGTGCCGTCGGCGGCGGCGCGGGCGCGCCGCGCCCGCAGCTCCCGCCGCAGGTGCCGCAGCTCCTGGGCGACCAGCGGGCCGCTCGGGAACAGCCGGTACGGGGTCGAGTCCGCCTCCTTGGCCTCGATGACGCGGCTGAGGAGGTCGTCGAACAGGTCGAGCTCGGGGGCGTCCGCCGGCCAGGCCAGGCTGAGGACGCGCGCCGTGCTCTCCTCGTACAGCCCGATCCACCGGGACACCAGGCGCGGGCGGTTCATGAAGAACAGCACCAGGCCCAGGGCGGAGCCGTTGCCGACGGCGACGCGCCGCTTCAGCTCCGGCGACAGGCGGGCCGCGCCGGGGTTGCGCAGCCGCGCCAGCGACTCGACGAGGTCGAACGAGATCTCCCGCATCATGTAGGCCGAGAGCATCTGCGCGTGGTAGGGCAGCGCCAGCGGATGGTCCGGGCCGTACGCGCCGAAGTCGACGGTGCCGAACGTGCCGTTGCCGTCCAGTCCGGTGTTGCGGAGCAGGTAGCCGGCCTCCAGCAGCCGCTCCTCGTCGGGGCCCTCGCCCGCCGCGAGGGCGTCCCGCACCTCGTCGAACGCCCGCAGGCTGCGGTTGGCGCGGAACCAGATCAGCGTCCGGTCGGGTGCGCGGCCCGCGTACAGCTTGGGCATCTCGCGGCGGGTCTGCTCGATGCGGTCCTCGTCGGGCTCGCCCTCCATGAGCGCGCCGAGCACGTCCCAGCTCGACCCGATGATCCGCGGGGTCCGGTTGACCATGCGGGGCTCGGTGGAGAACGCGACCACCGAGAGCACGCGCCCGCCGGCGTCGATCCGGTAGACGAGCGTCCCGTTCCCCTCGGGGGTCAGGTCCGCGCGCACCAGGCCGATCTCCCAGCGCTCGCGGGTCATCCGGTCCATCAGGGTCCGGGTCGCGCTGAGCGGGCCGGCGGGAAGGGCGGCCAGCCGGCGCGGATGCATGACCGCCTCCGGGGGGCGGGGCGCCGCGTGCCCGGGGGC
>NZ_QHJN01000230.1:0-9801 GCF_003947565.1 Actinomadura sp. WAC 06369
CTCGGGGGGCGCGCAGACGGGGGCGCAGCCGTCCTCGTCGCGGGCCGGACCGGCGCCCGCCCGGCCCGCGACGAGGACGGCTGCGCCCCCGTCTGCGCGCCCCCCGAGTGACGCCCGCCCGAGCGGCCGCCACCCGGAGGGTCCGGTCCCTCAGCGCCCGCGGCGGTCGTCGCGGCCGTGCGGGTCGAGGCGGCGCGGCATCGGCTCCCGCCCCGCCGGCTGCGTCGGCGGCGGCTGCGCCGAGACCGGCTCGACGGGCAGCTCGACGGGCTCCTCGCCCAGCGTGAACGGCTCGCCGTGGTGCCACAGCTTGACGCCCGGGCCGTCCAGCAGGTCGTAGCGGGCGGAGTCGGCGGTCACGGTCACCCGCACGAGGCTGCCCCGGTACCGCATCCGGAACGTCAGCCGGCTGATCCCGCCGGGCAGCCGCGGCGCGAACCGGAGCCGCCCGCCGCCCGCCCGCATCCCGCCGAACCCGGCGACGAGCCCGTTCCAGGCGCCCGCCATCGACGCGAGGTGCAGCCCGTCGCCGGTGTTGCGGTTCAGGTCGTGCAGGTCCATCAGGGCCGTCTCGCCCAGGTAGTCGTGCGCCAGTTCGAGCTGCCCGACCTCGGCGGCGATGACCGCCTGCGTCTGCGCCGAGAGGGACGAGTCCCGGACGGTCAGCGCCTCGTAGTACGCGAAGTCGCGTGACTTCTGCTCGTCCGTGAACGCCTGCCCGCACAGGTGCAGCGCCAGCACCAGGTCGGCCTGCTTCACCACCTGCTTGCGGTACAGGTCGAAGTACGGGTAGCTCAGCAGCAGCGGGTAGTGGTCGGGCTTCGTCGAGGCGAAGTCCCAGCGGGCGTGGTTGGTGAACCCCTCGCTCTGCGGGTGCACCCCGAGCCGCCGGTCGTACGGGATCAGCATCGCGGCGGCGGCGTCCCGCCACGACGCGGCCTCCTCGGCGTCCACGCCGAGCCGCTCGGCGACGTCCGGGTGCCGCATCGCCGTCTCGGCGGCCTCCTGCAGGTTCCGCCGCGCCATCAGGTTCGTGTAGACGTTGTTGTCGGCCACCGCGCTGTACTCGTCCGGCCCGGTGACGCCGTCGATGCGGAACACCCCGCCGACGTCGTGGTGGCCGAGGCTCCGCCACAGCCGCGCCGTCTCGACCAGCACCTCCAAACCGACCTCCCGCTCGAACCCGACGTCCTGCGTGACGTCCGCGTACCGGACGACCGCGTCGGCGATGTCGGCGTTCACGTGGAACGCGGCGGTGCCCGCCGGCCAGTACCCCGAGCACTCGTGGCCCCGGATCGTCCGCCAGGGGAACGCGGCGCCGCGCAGGCCGAGCTGGTGGGCGCGCTCGCGGGCCAGCGGCAGGGTCATGTGCCGCCACGCCAGGACGTCGGCGGCCGCGCCGGGCACCGTGTAGGTGAGCACCGGCAGGACGAACGTCTCGGTGTCCCAGAACGTGTGCCCGTCGTAACCGGGCCCGGTGAGCCCCTTGGCCGGGATCATGCGGCGTTCGGCGCGCGCGCCCGCCTGCAGCACGTGGAACAGCCCGAACCGGACGGCCTGCTGGATCTCGGCGTCGCCCTCCACTTCGACGTCCGCGCACTGCCAGAACGCGTCGAGGTACTCGCGCTGCTCCGCCAGCAGCCCCTCCCAGCCGGTCTGCCGCGCGCCCGCCAGCGCCCCGACGACCTGGTCGTGCAGCGCCGGGCGGGACCGCTGGCTCGACCACCCGTAGGCGATGTACTTGACGATCCGGAGCCGCTGCCCCGGCTCGATGCGCGTCGCGACCGTCAGCCGGCCCACGTCCGGGGAGCTCTCGGTGTCGACCGACATCGACTCCGGGCCCTCGATGTCGTGCGCCATCGCCGCCGCCATCCGCAGGCCGCTCTCCCGCGTGCAGTGCAGCAGCAGAACCTTCTTGCCGTTGGCGGCGTGCTCCTCGCTGACCAGCGGGCTCTCCAGGATCGCCGACGCGCGCGGGTCCTTCCCGCCGCCGGGCAGCGCCTCGTTCGCGACGAGCTCGGACTGCACGACGATCCGGACGGCCTCGTCCACCGGCTCCACGTCGTAGCAGATCGCGGCGACGGCACGCTGCGTCAGCGACACCAGCCGCACCGAGCCGACCCGCACCCGCCGGCCCGCCGGGGACGTCCACTCCACGTCCCGGGTCAGCGTCCCGGCCCGCATGTCGAGGACGCGCTCGTGGTGGTGCACCCGCCCGTAGCGGACGTCGAACGGCTCGTCGTCCACCAGCAGCCGGATCACCTTGCCGTTGGTGACGTTGATGACCGTCTGCCCCGACTCGGGATAGCCGTAGGCGGTCTCGGCGTGCGGCAGCGGCCGCTGCTCGTAGAACGAGTTCAGGTAGGTGCCCGGCAGTCCGTGCGGCTCGCCCTCGTCGAGGTTGCCGCGCAGCCCGACGTGCCCGTTGGAGAGCGCGAACACCGACTCGCTCTGCCGCAGCCGGTCCAGCCGCAGCTCGGGCTCCCGCACGCACCACGGCTCGACCATGAACACCGGGCGATCGGCGCTCGCCTGCCCTTCCGGGATGTTCACGCGCTCCCCTTCCGCGTCCCGTCCTGCATGAGTTCCGCGAGATCGCCCACGACGACGTCCGCGCCGCGCTCGGCCAGCTCCCGCGCGTGCGTCCCGCCGACCCGGTCGACCCCCACGACGTGCCCGAACCCGCCGGCCCGTCCCGCCGCCACGCCCGCGAGCGCGTCCTCGAACACCGCCGCGCGCGCCGCCGGGACGTCCAGGTCCCGCGCGGCGGCGAGGAACATGTCCGGGGCGGGCTTGCCCGGAAGGCGCCGCTCGGCCGCGACGACGCCGTCCACCCGGGCGTCGAACAGGCCGGCGATCCCTGCCGCCGCCAGCACCTGGACGGTGTTCGCGCTGGACGACACGACGGCCGTCTTCAGCCCGGCGTCCCGCACCGCCCGCACGTAGTCGATCGACCCGTCGAACCGCTCCACGCCCTTCTCCCCGATCAGCTCGAGGACGAGCGCGTTCTTGCGGTTTCCGAGCCCCCGGATCGTCTCGGCGTCCGGCGGGTCGTCCGGGCCGCCCTCCGGCAACCGGATGCCGCGCGACTCCAGGAACGACCGCGTCCCGTCCTCGCGCTTCTTGCCGTCCACGTAGGGGCCGTAGTCCTTCGCGATGTCGAAGGGGACGAACGGCTCCCCGGTCCGACCGGCCCGCTCCCGCAGGTACCCGTCGAACATCTCCTTCCATGCGGCCGCGTGCACCGACGCCGTCCGCGTGAGCACTCCGTCCAGGTCGAACAGGCACGCCGCGGTTCCGTCCGGAAGCCCCAGCATCGCACCCCCACCTCGCTCGTGATCCCGTCGTTCCGTCACGTGCGACCCGTTCCCGAGGGGAATAAGGGCATGCGGGCACGGTGCTCGAACGGGGGATCGCGATCTTGCGTACCCGCCCGCGGTCAGGGTCGAACACGACAAGGAGAGATCACATGGAGAAGGCGCGGATCGGTGTCACGGGGCTCGCGACGATGGGCCGCAACCTGGCCCGGAACCTGGCCCGGCACGGCCATCCGGTCGCCGTGCACAACCGCACGCCGTCCCGGACGAGGGCGCTGGTGGAGCAGTTCGGGGACGAGGGGACGTTCCTGCCGGCCGAGTCCCCGGAGGCGTTCGTCGCGTCCCTGGAGCGGCCCCGCAAACTGGTGGTGATGGTGAAGGCGGGCCCCGCGACGGACGCGGTCATCGAGGAGTTCGCGCCGCTCCTCGAACCCGGCGACATGATCGTCGACGGCGGCAACGCGCACTTCGCCGACACCCGCCGCCGCGAGGCCGACCTGCGCGGGCGCGGCCTCCACTTCGTCGGCACCGGCATCTCCGGCGGCGAGGAGGGCGCGCTGCACGGGCCGAGCATCATGCCGGGCGGGTCCGCCGAGTCCTACGCGTCCCTCGGCCCGCTGCTCGAGGACATCTCCGCCCACGTCGACGGGACGCCCTGCGCCGTCCACGTCGGCCCCGACGGCGCCGGGCACTTCGTCAAGATGGTCCACAACGGCATCGAGTACGCCGACATGCAGCTGATCGCCGAGTCCTACGACCTGCTGCGGCACGCCGCCGGGCTCGCCCCCGACGAGATCGCCGCCGTGTTCCGGGAGTGGAACACCGGCCGCCTCGAGTCGTACCTGATCGAGATCACCGCCGAGGTCCTCGCGCACACCGACGCCGCCACCGGCCGCCCGTTCGTCGACGTCGTCCTCGACCGGGCCGAGCAGAAGGGCACCGGCCGCTGGACGGTGCAGAGCGCGCTCGACCTCGGCGTCCCCGTCGACGGCATCGCCGAGGCCGTGTTCGCCCGGTCGGTGTCCGGCCACGCCGACCTGCGCGACGCCGCCCGCGGCCTGCCCGGCCCCGCCCGCGCCGGAGCGGAGACGCTGCCGGGCGTCCCCGACGCGATCGAGAAGGCGCTCTACGCGTCCAAGATCGTCGCGTACGCGCAGGGCTTCCACGAGATCCAGGCGGGCAGCGCCGAGTACGGCTGGGACATCGACGCGGGCGCGATGGCGACGATCTGGCGCGGCGGCTGCATCATCCGCGCCCGGTTCCTCGACCGGATCCGCGCCGCCTACGAGGCCGACCCGCGGACCCCGACGCTGCTGACCGACGCGCACTTCGCCGAGGCGCTCGGCGACGCCCAGGAGGCGTGGCGCAACGTCATCGCGATCGCCGCGAAGCACGGCGTCCCCGTGCCCGGCTTCTCCGCCGCGCTGGCCTACTACGACTCGCTGCGCGCGCCCCGGCTGCCCGCCGCGCTCACCCAGGGCCAGCGGGACTTCTTCGGCGCGCACACCTACCGGCGCGTCGACCGCGAAGGCACGTTCCACACCCTCTGGGGCGGCGACCGCACGGAGGTCACGCCCTGACCGTCACCCCTCGCGCCACTTCGGCGAGTCGAGGGCCCCGGCGGCCTGCGGGCCCATCAGCCCCAGGCCGCCGTCCACGAACAGGGACGCGCCGGTGACGTAGGACGACTCCGGGCCGGCGAGGAACGCGATCGCGGCGCCGACCTCCTTCGCGTGCCCGGGGCGGGCCAGCGGGTAGCCGGGCCTGCTGTCCGCCTCGGGCGGCCGCTCGTGCTGCCCCGTCATCGGCGTCGCGATCTCGCCCGGCGCGACCGTGTTCACGGTGATCCCGTACTGCGACAGCTCCAGCGCCAGCACGCGGGCCAGCATCTTCAGCCCGCCCTTCGCGGCGCAGTACGGGCCCGCGCCGACCCTCGGGTGCTCCTCGTGGACGCTCGTCACGTTGACGATCCGCCCGCCCTGACCGCGCTCGATCATCCGCCGCGCCGCCCGCCGCGAGCACAGGAACGCGCCGTCGAGATCGACCGACAGCACCTCGCGCCACTCGCCGTAGTCCATGTCGACCAGCGGCCGCATGCTGCCCGTCCCGGCGTTGTTCACCAGGACGCCGAGGCCGCCCAGCTCGTCGGCCAGCTCGTCCACCGCCGCGGACGCCGCCTCCGGGTCGGCCAGGTCGTGCCGCCGCACCGCCGCGCGCCGTCCCGCCGCCTCCACCTCGGCGACCGTCCCCCGCGCGCCCTCCTCGTCGGACCGGAACGTGATCCCGACGTTGAAGCCGCGCCCGGCGAGCGCGACCGCCGCCGCCTTCCCGATCCCCGAGTCCGCGCCGGTGACGACCGCGACCCTGTCGTACCCGTTCACCGTTCGTCCCCGCGCCCGGGTTCGTCGTCCCGCTCGACCCCCGCGGTCGGGTCGCCCGTCCGGGTGCCCTGCTCGTCCTCGTCCTGGTACCCCTCCGCGGCGGTCCCCGTCCCGGGGACGATCCGCTCGTGCGGCCGGTCCTCCCGTCCGGAACCGGCCCCGGGCCCCCGCTCCTCGTCCTTGCGCATGTCCTCGCCTCCTCCGGTCGTCTCCGCGCCTTTTCCGCGCCGGACCAGCGGATTCTTGCCGGACGGCGGCGCCCTAACCGCCCGCCCCGCGGGTCCGGATCCCGCTTCGGCCCCGCTCCGGTTCCCGGTCGGCGGGCGATCGGGGGCAGGATGGAGGGGTGAGTCTTATCGATGAGCTTCCCTCCGGAAACGACGCCGACGCCGATTCGCTGTTCGAAGCCTTCGAGCGGTGGGTGTCCGGGCGCGGGATCACGCTGTACCCCGCGCAGGAGGAGGCGCTGATCGAGGTCGTCTCGGGCGCGAACGTGATCCTGTCCACGCCGACCGGCTCCGGCAAGAGCCTCGTCGCGGCGGGGGCGCTGTTCGCCGCGCTCGGCAAGGACCAGGTCGGCTTCTACACCGCGCCGATCAAGGCGCTGGTGTCGGAGAAGTTCTTCGACCTGTGCGAGATGTTCGGCCGCGACAACGTCGGGATGATGACCGGCGACGCCAGCGTCAACGCCGACGCCCCGATCGTCTGCTGCACCGCCGAGGTGCTCGCCAACATCGCGCTGCGGGACGGCGCGCAGGCCGACATCGGCGTGGTGGTGATGGACGAGTTCCACTTCTACGCCGAGCCGGAGCGGGGCTGGGCGTGGCAGATCCCGCTGCTGGAGCTGCCGCAGAGCCAGTTCCTGCTGATGTCGGCGACGCTCGGCGACGTCGGGTTCTTCCAGAAGGACCTCACCCGCCGGACGGGACGGCCCACCGCGCTCGTCACGTCCGCGGAGCGCCCCGTCCCGCTGATCTACGACTACCGGGTCACGCCGCTGCACGAGACGATCGAGGAGCTGCTCGGCGAGCAGAAGGCGCCGATCTACCTGGTGCACTTCACGCAGGCCGCCGCGATCGAGCGGGCGCAGTCGCTGATGAGCATCAACGTGTGCACGAAGGCGGAGAAGGCGCGGATCGCCGAGCTGATCGGCGGTTTCCGGTTCACGACCAAGTTCGGCCGGAACCTGTCCCGGTTCGTGCGGCACGGCATCGGCGTCCACCACGCCGGGATGCTGCCCAAGTACCGGCGGCTGGTGGAACGGCTCGCGCAGGCCGGGCTGCTCAAGGTCATCTGCGGCACCGACACCCTCGGCGTCGGCGTCAACGTCCCCATCCGGACGGTCGTGTTCACCGCGCTCAGCAAGTACGACGGCAGCCGGGTGCGGCGGCTGCGGGCCCGCGAGTTCCACCAGATCGCCGGACGGGCGGGCCGCGCGGGCTTCGACACGGTCGGGTTCGTCGTCGCGCAGGCGCCCGAGCACGTCGTGGAGAACGAGAAGGCCCTCGCGAAGGCGGGCGACGACCCGAAGAAGCGGCGGAAGGTGCAGCGGAAGAAGCCCCCGGAGGGGTTCGTCGGCTGGGACGAGGAGGTCTTCCGCAAGCTGCAGGACGCCGAGCCGGAGATGCTGCGGTCCCGGTTCCAGGTGAGCCACGCGATGCTGCTGTCGGTGATCGCGCGGCCGGGCAACGCGTTCCAGGCGATGAAGCGGCTGCTGACCGACAACCACGAGGAGCCGGCGGCGCGGCGGCGGCACATCTCCCGCGCCATCGCGATCTACCGGTCGCTGCTGGCCGGGGGAGTGGTCGAGGTGCTGCCGGAGCCGGACGACGTCGGACGGTACGCGCGGATCACCGTCGACCTCCAGGAGGACTTCGCGCTCAACCAGCCGCTGTCGACGTTCGCGCTCGCCGCGTTCGAGGTGCTCGACCCGGGCTCGCCGTCGTACGCGCTGGACGTCCTGTCGGTGATCGAGGCGACGCTCGACGATCCCCGGCAGATCCTCGCGGCGCAGCTGAACAAGGCGCGCGGCGCGGCGGTGCAGGAGATGAAGGCCGAGGGCATCGAGTACGAGGAGCGGATGGAGCTGCTCCAGGACGTCGACTACCCGAAGCCGCTGGACGAGGAGCTCGGCGCCGCCTACGAGATCTACCGGGCGGGGCACCCGTGGGTGGGCGACCATCCGCTGCGCCCCAAGTCGGTGGTGCGCGACATGTACGAGCGGGCGATGACGTTCACCGAGTACATCGCGTACTACGAGCTGGCGCGGGGCGAGGGGCTGGTGCTGCGGTACCTGTCCGGGGCGTACAAGGCGCTGCAGCAGACCGTCCCCGAGTCGATCAAGACCGACGACCTCATCGACCTGATCGAGTGGCTCGGGGAGCTGGTCCGGCAGGTCGACTCCAGCCTGCTGGACGAGTGGGAGCAGCTCGCCAACCCCGCGGAGGAGCCCGACGAGCCGATCGAGGAGCGCGTCACGAAGGTCACCGCGAACGCGCGGGCGTTCCGGGTGCTGGTGCGCAACGCGATGTTCCGCCGCGTGGAGCTGGCGGCGCTGGAGCGGTACCGCGACCTCGGCGAGCTGGACCCGGACTTCGGCGCGGACGCCTGGGCGGAGGCGATGGACGGCTACTTCGCCGAGCACGACGAGCTGCTGACGGGCCCGGACGCGCGCGGCCCGAAGCTGCTGCAGATCGAGGAGGTCCCCGAGGACGCGCTGTGGCGCGTCCGGCAGGTGTTCGACGACCCGGAGGGGCACCACGACTGGGGGATCTCGGCGGAGGTGGACCTCGCGGGCTCCGACCAGGAGGGCGCCGCCGTCGTCCGGGTGACCGGCGTGGACCGGCTCTGACACGGCGTTTCCGAGAGCGGGAAGGACGGGAGCATGGTGCAGGTCGCGGTGGCGCAGTTCGCGCCCGGGACGAACAAGGACGAGAACCTCCGCGCGATCGGGGGACTGGTGGCCGAGGCGGCCGGGCGCGGCGCGAAGGTGGTGGCGTGCCCCGAGTTCGCGATGTTCGCGGCGCCGAGACTGGACCGGCGGTACGTCGACTCCGCCGAGCGGCTCGACGGCCCGTTCGCGAGCGGGCTCGCCGAGCTGGCGCGCGGCCACGGCGTGCACGTCGTCGCCGGGCTGAACGAGCGGCTGGACGAACCGGACCGCATCGCCAACGTGCTCGTCGCGTTCGCCCCCGACGGGACGGTCGCCGCGACGTACCGCAAGACGCACCTGTACGACGCGTTCGGGTACAAGGAGTCGGAGATCGTCCGGCACGGCGGCATCGGCGACCCCGAGACGTTCGCGGTGGACGGCGTCACGTTCGGCATGCAGACCTGCTACGACGTGCGGTTCCCCGAGGTGACGCGCCGGATCGTGGACGCGGGCGCCGACGTCCTCCTGCTGCCCGCCCAGTGGGTCCCGGGGCCGCTCAAGGAGGACCACTGGCGGACGCTCGTGCGCGCCCGCGCCATCGAGAACACGATCTACGTGGCGGCCGCGGACCAGTGCGCGCCGACCGGCGCGGGCAACAGCATGATCGTCGATCCGATGGGCGTGGTGGCGGCGTCGCTGGGGGAGGCGCCGGGCGCCGCCGTGGCCGACGTCGCGCCCGCGCGGCTCGCGGACGTCCGGGAGCGGAACCCGGCGCTGGCGCTGCGCCGCTTCACGGTCGTCCCGCGCTGACCGTGATGTGCTGACCGGTATGTGCTGGGCCGGGCCCGCCCAGGCCGGGCGGGCGGCGTGTATCGAGGTGGCAACGGCCGGGCCGTTCTCCGTGTGCGGACGTGCGCGGAGGGTGACGATCGGGGGGTGCGACCTCCCCGTCACCTGCCGCCGTCCGGATACACGCGCGCCGCGCCGAGCCCGCCGGACCCGCCGCGCCGCCCGCTCGTCCGTCCGGCCGCCCCCCTGCTCGCCGGTCTGCTGCTCGCGGGGCTGGTGACCGCCGTCGCGGTGGCGGGCGCCGTGCGCGGCCCGGAGCCGCGGTCGTGCGAGCCGGCGGGCGACCGGCGTGGTGCGGCGGAGCGCGGCCGCCCCCCGGCCGGCGGGGCCCAACACCCAGAGGCACCGGCAGGCGCCGCGGGGCACGGCGCGTGCGCAGCCC
>NZ_QHJN01000231.1:0-9757 GCF_003947565.1 Actinomadura sp. WAC 06369
CATCGGCGAGCACAACCTGAACCGCTTCCGCCGCTGACCCGCCCGGGGCGGGGCGGGTCAGCGGCGGAAGCGGTTCAGGTTGTGCTCGCCGATGCGCTCGCGCATCGCCGGGTCGTCGACGCCCTGGCCCTCGGCGGTCGCGCCGCACAGGACCGCGACCTTCCCGACGTGCGCGTTCGTCTGGACGGCGCGGGTCGCCTCGCCGGCCTCGTCGAGGCCGTACACCTTCGACAGGGTCGGGTGGATCATGCCGAGCGAGATGAGCCGGTTGATCTCGACGGCCTCGTGGTAGTTGAAGCCGTGCGAGCCGATGATGCTCTTCAGCCGCATCCACAGGAAGCGGTTGTCGTACTCGTGCCGGTAGCCGGTCGACGAGCCGCACGTGACGATCTTGCCGCCGCGGCGGGCCACGTAGACGGACGCGCCGAACGTCTCGCGACCGAGGTACTCGAACACGATCCCCGGGTCCTCGCCGACGAGGGAGCGGATCGCCTCGCCGAGGACGCGGCCCGCCTTCGGGTTCCGCAGGCCCTGCTCGCCGAGGTTCAGCTCGCTGCGGTCGATGATGTGCTCGCAGCCCTGCGCCCGGACGATGTCCGCCTTCTCCGGCGACGACACGACCGCGACCGGGATGCCGCCGCCGTTGCGGACGAGCTGCGTCGCGTACGAGCCGAGCCCGCCCGTCGCGCCCCAGATCAGGACGACGTCGCCCTGCTTCATCCGCGCCCCGTGCGGGCCGACGAGCATCCGGTACGCGGTGGCCGCGCACAGGGTGTTCGAGCCCGCCTCCTCCCAGGTGAGGTGCTTCGGCTTGCGGATGAGCTGGTTCGCCTTGACGATGCAGTACTCGCCGAGCGACCCGAAGTTCGTCTCGAAGCCCCACGCGAGCTGGCTCTCGCTCATCATGCCGTCGTCGTAGGAGCCGTGGTCCTCCTCGTCCACGAAGAACGGGGACAGGACGACCTTGTCGCCGGCCTTCCAGTTCCGGACGCCCTCGCCGGTGCGGACGACCACGCCGGAGCCGTCCGAGCCGAGGATGTGGTACGGGAGGTCGTGCCGGGCGCCGTACCAGCCCTGGCGGCCGAACTTCTCCAGGAACGTGAACGTCGGGACCGGCTCGAAGATCGCCGACCAGACGGTGTTGAAGTTGATCGCCGCGGACATCACCGCGACGACGCACTCGTCGGGGGCGAGCTCGGGCATCTCGACCTCGTCGACGTGCAGCGAGCGGCGCACGTCCTTGTCGGTCTCGCCTTCGAAGATCCCCACCTCGTCCTTGCGGGTGAAGGCTGCGCGGAAGCGGGTCGGAAGGTCGATCTCCTGCAGCTCGGGACCGCTGGCGCCGCCGCGGACGGCGTCGAGGAGCGGGTGGGACGAGCCGGGCTGAGCCATGGGTGTCCTCCGTAACGACGGGGTGGGGCAGGCCCTCAGCGGGCCGGGGTGGGCCGGCGGCGCGCGGCCGCGCCCGCGGCCTCCGGCGGTTCACTGCGCGGGACCGCGCCGGGCCTACGCCCGGCGAGCCGGTCCTCCAGATCCGCGGCGAGCGTCCGCACGCCGGGGGGATCCAGCAGGTTGAGGTGGTGCACGCCCGGGATCGTCACCTTCTCCAGGTCGGAGCAGAGCCCGCCGAAACCGTTCGTCCCGTCGAGCACGTAGCGGGCGTCCCGGACGGCCCAGGGCGTCTCCTCGGGCGCGTAGTACAGGATGACGCGGCCGTCGTAGGGCCCCGGCCGGTACGCCTCCAGGGATCGGGTGTCCTGGTGGGACGTGAGCTGATGGGTCAGCGCGGCCGGCGGAATGTGATCCACCAGCGGCGCCGCCCGCTCCATGACCAGCGCGAACTGCGCCTCTTCGTCCAGCCCGGACAGCTCCTCGTAGGTGAGGGCGACGTCCAGGCCGTACGTCTCGTTGATGTAGTCGGCGAACGCCGCGAACCGGCGCGCGAGCGTGTCGGACTCGTCGTCCACGGCGAGGGGGAGTCCCGCGTCGAACAGGGCGACGAACTCGACGTCGCGTCCGGCGGCGCGGAGCCGCCGCGCCGTCTCGTAGGCGAGGACGCCGCCGAACGACCAGCCGCCGAGCCGGAACGCGCCCTCGGGCTGCGCCTCCAGCAGGTGCGCGACGTACCGGGCGGCGCGCTCCTCGACGGACGGGGCGTCCTCGAACCGTTCGAGGCCGTACACCGGCTGGTCGTCGCCGAGCAGGTCGACGAGCTGCCGGTAGCAGGCGGTGGTGCCGCCCGCCGGGTGGGCGATGAAGAGCGGGCGCCGCGTCCCGGACGCCTTCAGCGGACGGACGGTCTGCCGTGCGGCCTCCTCGTCGGCGGCGCGGATGAACTCCGCGACGTGCTCGGCGGTGGGTGTCGCGAGCAGTTCGCCGCGGGTGACCTCCCGGCCGAGTTCCTTCGTGATCGTCGCGACGAGCCGGTCGGCGTGCGCGTCCGTCCCGCCGAGGTCGGCGAAGAAGTCCGCGGTGACGCCGGCCCGGTCGACTTCGAGGACGTCCTCGAAGATGCGGACGGCGAGGCGTTCGGCGGCGTCGCGGGGCATCACGTAGCCGGGTTCGGCGTTCGCGGCGGCCTGTGCGGGGGCGGGCGCGCCGGCGAGGCCCAGCTCGCCGGCCGCCCACTCCTCGAACACGTTGACGCTGGCGCCCTGCAGCAGCACGGACGCGGGGACGGTGAGGCCGAGGTCGTGCTCGACGCCGCTCTTGATCCGGACGGCGACGAGCGAGTCGAGCCCGAGGTCGGTGAGCGGCACCGCGGGGTCGAGGCGCTGCGGCTCGAAGCCGAGCACGGACGCGATCCGGTACCGGACCTGCGCGGCGATGGCCTTGCGGGCCTCGGCGGGCGGCAGCTCCTTGAGGGCGTCGACGCCCGGCCAGTCGCCGGTGTCGTCGTCCGCGCCGCCGGCGGCCTCGGTGAGCGCCGCGAAGTACGGCATGGTGCGGATCTCGGGGAACAGCCCGACCGCGGTCGCGGGGTCGAACCGCAGGACGCCCGTCGCCGGACGGTCGTGCACGAGCAGGGCTTCGAGCGCTTCGGCGCCCTCCTCGGGGCTGATCGGCTCGATGACCGCGACGGCGAGGTCGGCGGCGCCGCCGACCTGGGACCAGGTGCCCCAGTTGACGGTGGTGCCGGGGCGGCCGTGCGCCCGCCGGTACGCGGTGAGGGCGTCGATCGCGGCGTTCGCGGCGGCGTACGCGCCCTGCCCCGGCGAGCCGAGCAGCGCGGCGGCGGACGAGTGCATGACGAGCCAGTCGAGGTCGAGGTCCCAGGTGGCCTCGCTGAGCCGCCGGGCGCCCTCCACCTTCGCCGTCCACACCCTGTGGAGATCGTCCGGTCCGAGGTCGGCGATCAGCCGGTCGTCGATGGCGCCGGCGCCGTGCACGACGCCGCGCAGCCGCACGCCGCCCTCCTGCGCGACCCGCACCAGCCGCTCGGCGGTGCCGGGCGCCGCGATGTCGCCGAGGACGATCCCCACGTCGACGCCGCTCTCGCGCAGCCGCGCGATGACCTTCTCGGCGGCGTCGTCCGGTCCGCGGCGGCCGGACAGCACGATCCGCCCCGCGCCCCGCTCGGCGAGCAGCCGCGCGGTGACCAG
Source organism: Actinomadura sp. WAC 06369 (assembly GCF_003947565.1). Taxonomy (NCBI): domain Bacteria; kingdom Bacillati; phylum Actinomycetota; class Actinomycetes; order Streptosporangiales; family Thermomonosporaceae; genus Actinomadura; species Actinomadura sp. WAC 06369. Next base: position 3,603 of record NZ_QHJN01000231.1, read on the forward strand.
GCCGATCCCGCCGTACCCGCCGGTGATCACGTACGCGCCGCCGCGCCGGACGATCCGCTTGCGCTTCGCGGGCGGCTCGGGCGCCGCGCCGGGCGCGAGCCGCGCGACGTACCGGACGCCGCCGCGCCACGCGACCTCGCGGGCGTCGCCGTCCGCGAGCAGTTCGGCGACGAGGTCGGCGGGCCGGTCGACGTCGACGTGCGTCGCGCGCTGGACCGTCCGCTCGAACGCCAGGACGCGGGTGAGCGCGCGGACGAACCCGTGCGCGGGCTCGCCGGCCTCGCCGTCCAGGACGGGGACGGCGGTGCGGGTCGCGACGTAGAAGCGGGGGCCGTCGGGGAGGGTGCGGCTGATCCGCGCGACGGCGAGCACGAGGTCCTCGTCGACGAGCCCGGCGGACGGCACCAGCACGACGCCCGCGACCCGGTGCTCGTCCATCGGGTGGTCGTCGGGCGGCGCCGCGGTGGGCCGGTGCCGGATGACGGTGCGGCCGCACTCCTCGAGCCCGGCGGCGACGGCCGCGGCGAGCGCGTCGTCCTCGTCGGAGAGCAGCAGCCACGCGCCGCCGTCCTCGGGGGCCGGGCCGGGCGCCGCGGTCTCGTCCCAGACGACCTCGACGAGCTTGTCGTGCAGGGGGACGGGGACGTCGGGGCGCTCGGTGCGGCGGAGCACGATGCCGGTGGCCTCGAGGAGCACTTCGCCGCCGGGGCCGTGCAGGACGACCGTGCCGAGCACGCCGTCCTCGCCGTGCCGGGCGGTCGCGCGGACGCGGCCGCCGCGGTGCGTCGGGCCGTGCACGCGCAGGCCGCCGATGGTCTCGGCGAGCCAGACGCCGTCGCCCGCGAGGGCGGCGGCCTCGGCGGACAGGACGGCGAGGCACCGGTCGAGGACCTCGGGGTGCAGGCGGTAGTGGCGGCTGCCGCGCTCGGCGGCGGGCACCTCGGGCAGGCCGCCGGTGTCCGCGGCGGGTTCGGCGGCGGGCGGGCGGTCGTCCTCGCCGACGTCCGCGCTGGCCAGCCGGGTCCAGGTCCCGGCGGGCGTGCGGGCGTGGATCTCGACGCGCTGCTCGTCCTCGGTCCAGGTGGTGGTGACGGTGGTGTGTTCGGCGAGCGCGAGGGGCCGCTCGATCCACAGGCTGTTGACGCGGACGGCGCCGGTGCCGAGGGCGCTCGCGCCGGCGGCGAGGGCCATCTCGGCGTACGCGGCGACCGGCAGCACGGGCAGCCCGTGGACGGCGAGGCCGGCGAGCCACGGGCGGGCGGCGAGGCCCACGTCGGCGCGCCAGGCGTGCCGGTCCTCGCCGGGCAGTTCGACGTGCGCGCCGAGCAGCGGGTGCTCGTCGCGGCCCCGGTCGGCGCGCGCGGACAGGTCGACCCAGTGCCGCTCGTGCCGCCACGGCGAGGACGGGACGTCGGTGATCGCGCCGTCGGCGGGCGCGGCGACGGCGAGGCCGTGCGCGGCGAGGCGGGCGAGCTGCGCGTGGAAGGTGACGGTGTCGTCGGTCTCCTGGCCCTTCGGCGCCCGCTTGAGGGTGTGGGTGACGAGCGCGCCGCTGCCGTCGAGGGTCTCGCCGACGGCGTGCGCGAGGATCGGGTGCGCGTTGACCTCGACGAACGTGCGGTGCCCGTCCTCGGACGCGGCGGCGACGGCGTCGGTCAGCCGGACGGGGTTGCGCAGGTTCGCGGCCCAGTACCCGGCGTCGAGCGTCGCGTCGGCGGCGGAGACGGCGCGCGGGTCGTCCAGGGCGGTGGTGTAGAGGACGATCCCGTCGGCGAGGGGCGTGCCCCGTTCGGCGCCGACGCCGGCGAGCAGCTCCCGCAGTTCGGGGATCAGCGGGTCGACCTGCGGGGAGTGGCCCGCGCCCTCGGCCTTCACCATGCGGGCGAGGCGCCCTTCGGCCTCGGCACGCTCGACGATCTCCGCGACCTGGCCGGCGTCGCCGGTGACGACCGTCTGCTTCGGCGACGAGTGGACGGCCGCGTACACCTCGGGCAGGTCGCCGGCGAGGCGCCCGACCTCGGCGGCGGACGCGCCGAGCACGGCCATCGCGCCGCCGCCGACGAGGCGGGTGAGGAGGCGGGACCGGCGGCAGATGACGCGGACGCCGTCCTGCGGGGTGAGCGCCCCGGCGACGACGGCCGCGGCGACCTCGCCCATCGAGTGGCCGATGACCGCGGCGGGCGTCACGCCGTAGGACGCCCACATGCGGGCGAGGCCGAGCTGGATCGCGAACAGGACGGGCATGGTCTCGGCCGGGCCGCCCGGTTCCGCGCCGGATTCGAGGAGGTCCCACAGGGCGGGGCCGCCCTCCTCGGCGAACAGCCCGTCGAGGTCGTCGATGGCCTCGGCGAACGCGGGCTCCTCCTCCAGGAGCCGCCGCGCCATGCCCGCGCGCTGCGCCCCGTACCCGGAGAACACCCAGACGGGACGGCCGGGCGTGCCGAGCGCCGAGCCGGTGACGACGCCCGGGTGGGGGCGTCCCTCGGCGAGCGCGGTGAGCCCGTCGACGAGCCCGGCGCGGTCGCGGGCGGCGACGGCGGCGCGGGCCCGGCCGCGTCCGGCGCGGCCGTGCAGGGTGCGGGCGAGGTCGGGGAGCGCGGCGGCGGCGCCGGCGTCGGTGTCGCGGAGCCAGGACGCGAGGGCGGACGCGTGGTCGCGGACGCGGTCGTCGGCGGTGTCGGAGAGCGGGAACGTGCGGACGGCCGCGGGCTGGACGCGCGGTTCGGGCGCCGGCGCCGCTTCGAGGACGACGTGCGCGTTCGTCCCGCCGAACCCGAATCCGGACACGCCCGCGCGGGCGGGGCGGCCGCGGTCGGGCCACGGCGTCTCCTCGTCGACGACGCGCAGCCGCAGGTCGTCGAACGGGATGTGCGGGTTCGGCTCGCGGTAGTGCGCGCTCGGCGGGATGGTCCCGTGGTGCAGCGCGAGGACCGCCTTGATCAGCCCGGCGACGCCCGCGGCGGACTCCATGTGCCCGAGGTTCGACTTCGCCGAGCCGAGCAGCAGGGGCTCGTCCGGGGCGCGGCCCGCGCCGAGGACCTCGCCGACGGCCTTCGCCTCGATCGGGTCGCCGAGGAACGTGCCGGTGCCGTGCGCCTCGACGTAGTCGACCTCGCGGGTGTCGATCCCGGCGGACGCGTACACGTCGCGCAGGAGCGCGCGCTGGGCCTCGGAGTTGGGGGCGACGAGCCCGTTGGAGCGGCCGTCGGAGTTGACGCCGCTGCCCCGGACGACCGCGAGGACGCGGTCGCCGTCGCGGAGCGCGTCCGACAGCCGCTTCAGCACGACCGCGCCGCAGCCTTCCGCGCGGACCATCCCGTCGGCGGACGCGTCGAACGCCTTGCAGTGCCCGTCGGCGGCGGTGCCCCCGGCGAGGTCGAACGTCATCGTGACGGTCGGGGACAGCAGCAGGTTCACGCCGCCCGCGAGCGCCACGTCGGCCTCGCCGCGCCGCAGCGCCTGCACGGCGAGGTGCGTCGAGACCAGCGACGAGCTGCACGCGGTGTCGACGATCATGCTGGGGCCGCGCAGGTCCAGCAGGTACGACAGCCGGTTCGCGATGATGCTGAGCGCGGCGCCGGTCGCGGTGAACGGCTCCAGGGCGGCCGGGTCGGACGCGGTGAACGCCGCGTACTCGGGCGCGGACACGCCGACGAACACGCCGGTGCGGCTGCCGCGCAGCGACGCCGGGCCGATTCCGGCGTGCTCGAACGCCTCCCAGGCGACTTCGAGGACGAGCCGCTGCTGCGGGTCCATGACGGCGGCCTCGCGCGGCGTGATGCCGAAGAACGCGGCGTCGAACGCGGCGACGTCGTCCAGGAAGCCGCCGAGGCGCGTGGTCCGGGCGAGCAGGTCGCCGACCTCGGGGGAGCCGTCGTCGAACGGGTCCCAGCGGCCGTCCGGGACCTCCCGGATCGCGTCGCCGCGGCCGGTGAGGAACCGCCAGTAGTCGGCGGGGCCGGTGAGGTCGCGGTCGCCGCCGGGGAAGCGGCAGCCGATGCCGACGACGGCGATCGGCTCGTCCGCGGCGGGGGCGGGCGACGGGGCGGCGGGGCCGGACGGCGCCGCCGGTGCGGCGCTCGCGGCGGCGGCGAGGTCGGCGCCGGACGCGAGGGCCGCGGAGAGCTTGTCGATCGTCGGGTGTTCCCAGACGAGGGTGGCGGGGAGCGACCGGCCGAGCATCTGCTCGAGCTCGCCGGCGATCGCGACGGCGTCGCGGGAGGCGAGCCCGAACTCCTCGAGCGGGCGGTCGGGATCGATCTGGTCGGCGGTGGTCCGGGAGCGACGCGCGATCTGCTCGATCAGGTGCCGGCGAATCGAATCCTCGCTGATCCGAGCCCGATCCTGCGGGATGTCCCGCGCGGCTCCGGAACGATCGTTGCTTGACATGCGGTGGGTTCCCCCCATGAAACCGGGATCGTTCATCGAAGCGAGGGACCCACTTTGTCCCACTCTGCCCGGCTCACGATGCGCACCCAGACCACTTTTCTCCGCAGCCACTTGTCACGGCGATGACAAGACTCGGTAGTAACCATTGTGGCCTGATGGGATAGTTGAGACGCCCATCCGACAGATGTGATGGGTAACGAGGAATGAACCAAAAGTAACAATAGTCGCGACACATTTTAGGGGGTAGCGGCCGATTTCCCGCGCGCGGGGGAGGTCGCGCCGCGTCCACCGTTGACCCGGGGCAGATACCGATGGGCGCTGGCGGTCGTCGCCGTCAGCGCATTCATGATCACCATGGACAACACGGTGGTCTTCAACGCGCTGCCCACGATCATGGCCGACCTCGACATGTCGGACTCGGCCAAGGACTGGGTCGCCACCGGGTACATCCTGATGTTCTCGTGCCTGATGATCGCGGGCGGCCGGCTGACGGACGTCTACGGCCCGCGGCTCACGTTCACGTCCGGCATGATCGTGTTCACCGCGGCGTCCGCCGTCTGCGGGCTCGCGCAGTCCACGGACGTCCTGATCCTGGCCCGCATCACGCAGGGCGCCGGCGCCGCGCTCGCGCTGCCCGCCACCCAGGTCATGGTCACCGTCGGGCGCACCGACAAGCAGCGCTCCATCGGCAACATCGTGTGGATCGCCGCCGCGTCCAGCGCCACCGCCCTCGGCCCCACCATCGGCGGCATCATCGTCCAGCACTGGCACTGGGGCTGGATCTTCCTCATCAACATCGTGCCCGGCGTCCTGGTGATCCTGCTCGGCATGTTCACCCTCACCGGGCACGGCGAGAACAAGGACGCCCGCGTCGACCTGCCCGGCGTGCTGATCTCCGCGACGATGCTGTTCGCGTTCATCTACGCGCTGGAGACCGGCAACAAGCACGGCTGGACCGACCCGTCGGTGCTCGCCGTCTTCGCCCTCGGCGCCATCGCGCTCGTCTGCTTCGTCATGGTCGAGAGCTGGGCCCCCGACCCGATGATCGACATGCGGTTCTTCCGCAACCGCGTCTTCACCGGCGGGCTCCTGTCGCAGATGCTCTACGGCATCGGCTTCAACGGCATGATGTTCTACTCCGCGACGTTCCTGCAGCGCTTCCTGGACTTCTCGCCGCCCCAGGCCGGGCTCGTCATGCTGCCCCCGGCCATCACGATCATGGTGCTGACGCCCGTCGCGTTCCTGCTCGCCGCCAAGATCGGCCCGCGCCCCGCCATCGGCGGCGGCATGGCGCTGATGGCCCTCGGCATGTTCCTGTTCTCCACGATCCAGCGCGGCGACGGCTACGCCGACCTGATGCCCGGCGTCATGCTCGTCGGCGTCGGCGCCGCCCTCGGCATGCCGCTCGTCATGTACGTGCTGAAGGCCGTCCCCGAGGAGCGGGCGGGCGTCGCGAGCGGCGTCATCAACGTGATCCGGGAGGCGTCCGGCGCGTTCGGCATCGCGATCGTCGGGCTGCTCATCCACAGCGTCCCCGCCGAGGGCGCGGGCGCCGCCGAACTCGAGACGTTCCGCGCGGGCACCTCGTCCGGGCTGATCCTCGGCGCGGCGCTCGTCCTGGTCGGCGGGCTCATCGGCGGCCTCACCCTGCCCAGCCGGCGCGGCTGGCTCGGCCCCAAGCACGGCAAGCAGCGCCCGCTCGTCGCCGACCCGCCGCCGCGCCGCCGCCGCACCCGGACCGCCGCGCCGCCCCCGGTCCCGTCCCC
>NZ_QHJN01000232.1:0-9660 GCF_003947565.1 Actinomadura sp. WAC 06369
GGCCCGCCCGGGCGGCCCGCCCGCCCCGGCGGCACCGGCGGCGCGGACGGACGCGCGCCCGAGCAGCGCCCCGAACACCCCCGCGGCGCACCGCCCCGCGGCGCACGTCCGCACGGCGCACGTCCGCACGACCCGCATCCGCACCGCGGACGGCCGCACGGCGACCGTCCCCGCACCCGCAAACCGCCCCGGGCCGCACCGACGCCCGCCTGGATCGAACGCGAATGCCGCCGCCGCTACCCGGACGACGCCACCCGCCGCGACGCCTGCGCCGAGCTCCTGCGGCAGGAACTCGGCCGCTGACCCGGAAGCGACGCCCCCCGGCGGACGGACCGGCCGGCGGGCGCGGGCGGCATCAGGACGGGACGACCCCGACGCCGCTGAAGTGCGGCACCTCCGGGTCCCGCCGCTCCGGCGGCTCGGGCCGCCACCGCGAGCACGACACCACCCCCGGCTCCAGCAGCCGCGTGCCGGCGAAGAACCGCTCGATCTCCTCGGGCGACCGCGCCCGGATCGGCGTCCCGCCGCGCTCCATCACCTCCGCCACCGCCCGCCGCATCGCCGCGCCGTCCAACTCGTCGGTCGTCGCGTCGCAGGTGTGCGACAGCACCAGGTGGCTGCCCGGCGCCAGCCGCGCCAGCAGCCCCGCCACCAGCGCCTCCGCCTCCCCGTCGTCCAGGATGTGGTTCAGCACCCCCAGCAGCATCAGCCCGACCGGACGGTCGAGGTCCAGCGTCCGCGACGCCCCCTCCAGCACCGTCCCGGTGTCGCGGATGTCGGCCTCGATGTAGTCGCACGCCCCCTCCGGGGTGCCCTGCAGCAACGTCCGCGCATGGGTGAGCACCAGCGGATCGTTGTCGACGTAGACGATGCGGGCCGCCGGCGCCACCCGCTGCGCGACCTCGTGGGTGTTGTCGACGGTGGGCAGCCCGGCGCCCAGGTCCAGGAACTGCGTGATCCCCTCCCGGACCAGGAACCGCACCGCCCGCCCGAGGAACGCGCGGTCCTGCCGGGCCGACGCGGCGATCCCCGGCAGCACCCGCAGGACCGCGTCGCCCGCCTCACGGTCCACCGGGTAGTTCTCCTTGCCGCCCAGCCAGTAGTCCCAGATCCGCGCCGAATGCGGCGTGCTCGTGTCGATGCCCGGCGGTGGACGGTGCGGCATGAGGCTGCTCCCCCTCGGTTCCGTGCCCGGCGGCGCACCGCGCTTCACCGGCACGTCCCGCCCCCACGTTGTTCCCCGTCCGGCGGCGCCTCTCACGGCGATCCGCGACCCCGGCGCGGCGCGGGCGCGTCAGCCGCGGCGCGGGGTGACGAGACCGGACTCGTAGGCGAACACCACCAGCTGGGCGCGGTCCCTGGCCCCCAGCTTGGTCATCGCCCTGCTGACGTGCGTCTTCGCGGTCGTCGGGCTGATCACCATGTGGGCGGCGATCTCGTCGTTGGACAGGCCGCGCGCCACCAGCGCGGTCACCTCGCGCTCCCGGTTGGTCAGCACGCCGAGCGACTCCGGCGCCGGCTCGGGCCGCCGGGCGACGTACTCGCCGATCAGCCGGCGGGTGATCCCCGGGGACAGCAGCGCGTCGCCGCGGGCCGCGACCCGCACGCCCTGCAGCAGGTCCGCGGGCTCGGTGTCCTTCACCATGAACCCGCAGGCCCCGGCGCGCAGCGCGTTGAAGACGTACTCGTCCAGCCCGTAGTTGGTGAGGATCACGACGTGGACGCCGTCCAGCCGCTCGTCCGCCGCGATCAGCCGGGTGGCCTCGATGCCGTCCATCACCGGCATCTGGACGTCGACGAGGGCGACGTCGGGACGGTGCTCGCGGGCGAGCGCGACGGCCCGCTCGCCGTCCGCGGCCTCGGCCACCACCTCGATGTCGTCCTCGATCTCCAGCAGGGCGCGGAACCCGCCGCGGATGAGCGCCTGGTCGTCCACGAGCAGCACGCGGATCACGAGGCCGCCCCGAGGGGGAGCTCGGCGCGCACGCGGAAACCGCCCTCCGGGCGGGGCTCGGCCCGCAGCCGGCCGCCGAGCGCCGCCACCCGCTCCCGCATGCCGAGCAGACCCGTGCCCGGCACGGGCGGCGCGTCCGGGTCGGCCTTGCCGTCGTCGTCGACCTGGACGACCAGCTCCCCGTCCCCGTAGTCGATGCGGACCGCCGCGGCCGCCCCGCCGGCGTGCCTGGAGACGTTGGTGAGCGCCTCCTGCACGATCCGGTACGCGGCCCGGTCCACCTCGTCCGGCAGCTCCCGCCGCGCCCCGCGCACCGTCACCGTGGCCGGCAGCCCCGCCGAGCGGGCCCGCTCGACCAGGTCGTCGAGCCGGTCGAGGCCGCTGGCCGCAGCCGCCTCGCCGGCGCCGCCGCCGGCCCCGGCCTCGTCCTGCCCGGACGCGGAGCCGCCGGAGTCGCGCAGCACCTCCAGCGTGGCGCGCAGCTCCCGCATCGCGTCGCCGCTGGCCTCCTGGATGGCCAGCAGCGCCGGGGCCGCCTCCTCACCGCGCCGGTGCGCCAGGTGCACCGCCACCCCCGCCTGCACCTTGATGACCGAGATGCTGTGGGTGAGGGAGTCGTGCAGCTCCCGGGCGATGCGCAGCCGCTCCTCGCCCGCGCGGCGCCGCGCCGCCTCCTCCCGGGTCCGCTCGGCCTCGGCGGCGCGCCGCTCGGCCTCCTCCAGGTACGCCTGCCGGTGCCGGGTCACCGTCGCCGCCACGCCGGACGCCACGAACCAGCCGACCAGCAGCGTCGTGTCCTGGAAGTTCTCCGCGGCGCCGCCGGCACCGGACATGTTCACCGCCAGGCCCGCGCCCAGGAAACCCACCGCCGTCAGCGCCGCGATCACCGGACGTCCGGCCCTGACCGTCGCGAACACCGCCACCATCACCGGATACGCGGCCGCCGGACCCGGCTGGAGGTGCGCCGCGAGCACCAGCATGCAGGCCGTCCCGGCGAACAGCGCCACCAGGGGCGCCCGCCGCCACGCGACGAGCGCGAGGGACCCGCCGAGGAGGGCCGCGAGATCCAGCGCGCCCGCCCGCGGCTCGGCGAACACGAAGACCGACAGCAGCACGGCCATCGCCGCGGCGAGCAGCCCGTCCTGGGCGAGCGGCCCCACCCGGTCCAGAAACTTCATTTTGCGTACATTAGAAGCTTTTCCGGTGCAGGGCCTCCGCAGGACGGCGGAACGGCGACTACTCCCGGCGAAGTAGTCCCGCCGCTCCTGCTCCCCGGGTGCCACCCGCAGGACACTCCCCCTACAGGACGACCGCGGACCTGCCCCGACATCACGATGTCCGGCATGAAAGCGATCAGAGCCGAGGACGGCTCCCCACCGGACGCTCCGCCGGGCGCGCCGCCGCACCCGCCGACGGCCGCCCGGCCCGGCTTCACGCTCGCCGCCGTGGCCGTCGTGCAGTTCATGGTGTCGCTGGACCTGTCGGTCGTGAACGTCGGGCTGCCGGAGATCGCCGCCGGCCTCGGCTTCGACACCATGGGCCTGACCTGGGTAATCCACGCCTACGCCCTCACCTTCGGCGGGCTGCTCCTGCTGGGCGGCAAGGCCGCCGACCGGTACGGGCGCAGGCGCGTCCTGCTGCTCGGGCTCGCCGTGTTCGGCATCGCCTCCCTCGCGGGCGGCTTCGCCCGCTACCCCGGCGAGCTCATCGCCGCGCGCGCCGCGCAGGGCGTCGGCGCCGCGGCGCTGGCGCCCGCCGCGCTGGCGCTGCTGGCCTCGACGTTCCCCGCCGGACGGGCCCGCGTGCGGGCCTTCGGGGTGTGGAGCGCGACGAACGCCGCGGGCGCCGCCCTCGGGGTCCTGATCGGCGGGCTGCTCACCGAGTACGCGGGCTGGCGCTGGGTGATGCTCGTCAACGTGCCGATGGCCGCGGGCGCCCTGGCCCTGGCCTGGCGGGGCGTCGCCGCGGACCCGCCGCCCGCGCGCACCGGGCGCCCCGACGTCCTCGGCGCCGTGCTGGCCACGGCCGGGACGACCCTGCTGGTGTTCGGCGTCGTCCGCACCGACCGGTACCCGTGGACCTCGGCGGCCACCCTCGCGACCCTGGCCGCGGCCGCCGCGCTGCTGGCCGCGTTCGTCCTGGTCGAGCGGACGACCACCCGCGAACCGCTGATCCGGATCGGCCTGCTCGCCAACCGCTCGGTCGCCGGTGCCAACGCCTACATCCTCCTGACCGGCGCCACCATGGCCTCGGCCTTCTACTTCCTGTCGCTCTACCTGCAGCGGGTCCTGGGGCACGGGGCGGCGGAGACCGGGCTGATGTTCCTGCCGATGGCCCTCGGCGTGATCGCCGGGTCCGTGCTCGCCGTCAAACTCGGCTACCGCTTCGCCCCCTGGACGCTCCTGGCCGCGGGCGGGCTGCTGACCGCCGCGGCGTTCGGCTGGTTCGGCACCATCGGCCCCGACGGCGCCTTCGCCGCCGACGTCCTCGGCCCCTCGGTCACCGCCGGCGTCGGCTTCGGACTGGGCCTGGCGTCCATCGTGTCCACCGGCACCGCGGGCGTCGCGCCCGGCGAGACCGGCACCGCGTCGGGCCTGCTCAACAGCTCCCGCCAGATCGGCGCGGCCCTCGGGCTCGCCGCCCTCGGCACCGTCGCGCACGACCGCACCGGCCCGGTCACCACGCCCGAGACGCTCAGCGACGGCTACGCGCTCGGCCTGTCGCTCGGCGCCGTGCTCCTGCTCGCCGCGGCCCTCATCGCCCTGACCGTCCTGCGCCCGGCCGGCTCGCCGCCGCCCGCCGGACGCGCCGGGGACGGCCGCCGCCCCGCCCCGCAACGGCAGGCACCGGACGTTCCCGCAGCCCAACGCACGAAGGATGCCTCACCGTGACCGTCACCCCGATCGACCTGTTCGCGTCCCCGCTCCACCTGCGCGGCGGGGGCCGGATCGACGCCGCGGGAGCAGCGGCGGACGCCGGCCGGGACGGCTGGCGGCTCACCGCCCGGCACGCCCGGACCGACGCCGACGTCCGCGCCGACCACTGGGAGGTCCACCCCGAGGCCGAGGAGATCGTGTCCTGCCTCATCGGGAAGATCCGCCTCTGCCTGCGCCCCGAACGGCCGGGCCGGCCGGAGGAGGTGATCCGGCTGCCGGCCGGGACCGCCGCGATCGTCCCCCGCGGCCGGTGGCACCGCATCGAACTCGACACCCCCAGCACCATCTTGGCCGTCACCCTGCCGCGCGGCACACGCCTGGAGAAACGGACCGCCCCTACCGGCCCGGCCGCGGCGCACCCTGCAGAGGCGGAGGAGCGATGACCGCCACCGAGACCACTCCCGCCGCGCGCCGCACCGCACCCGCGGACAGGGAACCCGGGCTGCTGCGACCGCACCTGGCGGGCTTCGCCGCCGTCGTCGCCCTGCAGGTGATCGGCGCCGTCGCCGGGCTGGCGCCGCTGCTGGCCGTCGCCGAACTCGGCCGCTCCCTGCTCGCGCCCGGCCCGATCGACGGCGGGCACGTCCGGACGGTCGTGATCGTGGGGGCGGCCGGGCTGTTCGCCCGGCTGCTGTTCACCGCCGCGTCGTCCGCGCTCGGGCACCTCGTCGACGACCGCGTGCAGCTGTCGTTCCGCCGCCGGCTCGCCGCACGGCTGGGGCAGGTGCCGATCGGGCGGCTCACCCGGCGCCGCACCGGCGAACTCGCGAAGGTCGTCGGCGACGACGTCGGCGCCGTCCACCCCTTCATCGCCCACACCCCCGGCGAGCTGACCTCCGCGTTCGTCGTCCCGCTGGTGTCGCTGGCCTACCTGTTCACCGTCGACTGGCGCCTCACCCTCATCACGCTGATCCCGGTGGCGCTCGCGGTCGCGCTGGTCCCGCTGATGATGACCCCCGGCCGGCTGCGCGACCAGAAGGACTTCGACGCCGCCATGGGGCGCATCGCGAGCTCCGTCGTCGAGTTCGTCCAGGGCATCGCGGTCGTCAAGGCGTTCGGCGGCGCCGACCGCGCCCACCGCAGGTTCCGCGCCGCCACCGACGACTTCGCCGGCGTCTTCCTGCGCATGGTGCGGGGCCTGGCCGGGCTCGGCGCCGCGATGCAGGTGGCCGTCTCCCCGCCGTTCGTGCTCCTGGTCGTGCTGACCGGCGGCGCGGCCCTCATCACCGGCGGGTCCATGGCCGCCGCCGACCTGCTGCCCTTCCTGCTGCTGGGGCTCGGCCTGACCGCGCCCGTCGCGGCCCTCGGGCACGGCTTCGACGACATGCAGGCCGCGCACCGCGCCGTCGGCCGGATCCGCGACGTGCTCGCGGAGGAGCCGCTGCCCCGGCCCGCGCACCCCGCCGCGCCGGACGGGCACCGCGTCGAACTGCGCGGCGTCCGGTTCGGCTACGACCCCGGGCACGAGGTGCTGCGCGGCATCGACCTGACCCTCGAACCCGGGACGGTCACCGCGCTCGTCGGCCCGTCGGGAAGCGGCAAGTCCACCCTCGTGCAGCTCCTGCCGCGGTTCTTCGACCCGACGCACGGCTCGGTCGTCCTCGGCGGCGCCGACCTGCGCGACCTCGACGCCCGGGAGCTGTACCGGACGGTCTCCTTCGTCTTCCAGGACGTCCGGCTGCTGCGCGCGTCCGTCGCCGACAACATCGCGCTGGCCGTCCCGCACGCCGACCGCGACGCCGTCGTCCGCGCCGCCCGGCTGGCCAACGTGCACGACCGCGTCCTCGAACTGCCCCGCGGCTACGACACGGTCCTCGGCGACGAGGCCGGCCTGTCCGGCGGCGAGGCCCAGCGGATCGCGCTCGCCCGCGCGCTGCTCGCCGACGCGCCCGTCCTGGTGCTCGACGAGGCGACCGCCTTCGCCGACCCGCACACCGAACGGGCGGTGCGCCGCGCCCTGGCGACGCTGAAGGGCGACCGGACCGTCCTGGTCATCGCCCACCGCCCGGAGACCGTCGCCGCCGCCGACACCGTCGTGATGCTGGACCGGGGGACGGTCGTCGAGCGCGGCGCCCCCGCCGACCTGCTGGCCCGCGGCGGCCGGTTCGCCGCGTTCTGGCGGTCCCACCGCACCGGCGGCACCGCCCCCGGCGCCGCACTGGAAGACGACGCACTGGAAGACGACGTTCCGCAAGACGATGTCCTGGAAGGAGACCGGCGATGATCCGGACGCTGCTGCGCGTGCTGGGACACCGATACGCCCGGCCCGTGCGCCGCACCATCGCCCTGATGACGATCACCGCGGTCGTCGAGGGCCTGTCCTACGCGCTGCTGGTCCCCCTGCTGCGGGAGCTGCTGGGCGGCACGCCCGCGGACGCCCGGCCCTGGCTCGCCGCGTTCGGCGCCGCCGTCGCGGTCTACGCGGTGCTGCGCTACGTCAGCGACCTGTCCGGCTTCCGCGTCGGCACCACCCTGCTGCGCGGCGTGTACCACCGGCTCGGCGACCACCTCGCCCGGCTGCCCATCGGCTGGTACAGCGCGGGCCGCGTCGGCGAGGTGTCGGTGATGGCCAGCCACGGCGTCCTGCAGGCGATGAGCGCCATCGCGCACCTGCTCGCGCCGTTCGTCAACGCCTGCGTCACCCCCCTGACGATCGTCGCGGTGATGCTCGTGTTCGACTGGCGCATGGGCCTGGCCGCCCTGGCCGCCGTCCCGCTGGTGGCGGCGATCCAGATCTGGACGGGACGCTCGATGGCCGCCGCCGACGCCGACCGCCGGGCCCGCGGCCGCGAGTCCAGCGCCCGGGTCATCGAGTACATCCAGGCACAGCCGGTGCTGCGCGCCGGCGGCCGGACCGCCGAACGCTTCCGGCTGCTCGACGACTCGCTGCGCGAGGTGCGGCGCGCGTCCCGCCGCACCGTGCTGTCGGCGCTGCCCGGCACGGTCGGCCTGACCCTGGTCGTGCAGGCGGTGTTCACGGTGCTGCTGGCCCTGGGCGCCCACCTCGCGCTCGGCGGGCGCATCGGCGCGGCCGAGCTGCTGACCGTCCTCGTGCTCGCCGCCCGCTGCGCCGACCCGCTGCTGGCGCTCACCGACATCGGCAGCCAGGTCCGCGGCGCGCGCTCCGAACTCGCCGGGCTCGACGCCGTCCTGCGCACCGAGCCCCTGCCGGAGGCGCCCCGCCCCGCCCGGCCGGCGCACCACGGCCTGGAGTTCGAGTCCGTCGTCTTCCGGCACGGCGACCGCACGGTGCTCGACGGCCTCGACCTGTCGGTGCCCGAGGGGCGGCGGGTCGCGATCGTCGGCCCGTCCGGCGCCGGAAAGAGCACGCTGCTGCAGCTGATCGCGCGGTTCTACGACGTCCACGGCGGCGCGGTGCGCGTGGGCGGCGCGGACGTGCGCGCCATCGGTGCCGAGGACCTGATGGCCCGGATCGCGATCGTCTTCCAGGACGTCTACCTGTTCGACGACACGATCGAGGAGAACGTGCGGCTCGGCCGTCCCGACGCCGACCCGGCCGAGATCCGCGCGGCCGCGACCGCCGCGGGACTGGACGAGGTCATCGCGCGGCTCCCCGACGGCTGGGACACCGGCGTCGGCGAGGGCGGCGCGCTGCTGTCGGGCGGCGAACGCCAGCGCGTCTCGATCGCGCGGGCCCTGCTGAAGGACGCGCCGATCGTCCTGCTGGACGAGGTGACCTCCGCGCTCGACCCGGTGAACGAGGCGGCCGTCCACGACGGCATCGAGCGGCTGATGGCGGGCCGGACGGTCGTGATGGTCGCGCACCGGCTGCGGACGGTGCGCCGCGCCGACCGCATCGCCTTCCTCGACGGCGGCCGCATCGTCGAGGAGGGCGCCCACGACGAACTGCTCCGCCGCAACGGCCGCTACGCCGACTACTGGAACCTCTCCATGGCCCCGGTCGACTGACCCGCCCGGCCCGCGAACCGTCCGTCCCCGCGAGCATCCCGACCCGGTATGCCCCGATAACGGGGTGTTCGGGGGCGGAGGGTTCTAGGCTGTCGGCCGTGACGTCCGAGCAGGTGGTCGACGGGCGCTTCGAGCTGCGCGAGCGGCTCGGCAGCGGCGGGATGGGCACGGTCTGGCGCGCGTTCGATCTCGCGCTGGAGCGCGACGTCGCGCTGAAAGAGGTGCGGCTCGCCGGAACCGACCCGGCCGTCGCGCGCAAGACCCGCGAACGGGTCATGCGCGAGGCCCGCGCCCTCGCCCGCATCGACCACCCGAACGTCGTGACCGTCCACCACATCGTCGACCCGCCCGGCGCGCCCCACCCCTGGCTGGTGATGGAACTCGTGCGCGGCCGGACCCTGCAGGACCGGCTCGCGTCCGGACCGCTGCCGCCCGCCGAGGCGGCCGCGGTCGGCCGCGGCGTCCTGGCCGCGCTGCGGGCCGCCCACGACGCCGGGATCCGGCACCGCGACGTCAAGCCCGCGAACGTCCTGCTGCGCCCCGACGGGACGCCCGTCCTCACCGACTTCGGCATCGCGGCGCTGGAGGACGCGTCCCGCGTCACCGCCACCGGCGGCCTCGTCGGCTCCCCCGAGTACATCGCCCCCGAACGGCTCCACGGCCGGGAAGGCGACCCCGCCTCCGACCTGTGGTCGCTGGGCGTCCTGCTGTACGCGGCCGCGGAGGGCGCCAACCCGCTGCGCCGCCCCACCGCCGCCGCGACCCTCGCCGCCGTCATGGCGGCCCCGATCCCGCCGCCCCGCCGCGCGGGTCCCCTGGCACCCGTGCTCGGGGCGCTTC
>NZ_QHJN01000025.1:0-66392 GCF_003947565.1 Actinomadura sp. WAC 06369
CACCGGAACCGCCGGCGCCGCCCGCTCCCCGACCCCCCGAGCCCGCCTTGGACCCGCCGTCCCCACAGGTTCCGGCGGCCAGGGCGGTCCGGGCGGCGCCGGCGGTTCCGGTGGCCCCGGAGCTTCCGGCGGCGCCGGCGGCCCGGCTGGTCCCGGCGCCCCGGCTGGTCCCGGCGCCCCGGCTGGTTCTGGCGGGCCGGACGGTCCCTGCTGCCTGGAAGGTCTGGGCACTGGCGATTCCGGCGGTCCCGGCGGCTGTCATGCGCGTGCCGACGGGGACGTCCTGCTCGGCTCCGGGGACGGGAGCGCTCGGGGCGGCATCTCGGCCCGGTGCGGGCGCGTCGCTTCGCTGCGGCGGGCGGTGGACGGGGGCGCCCTCGCTGACCCGGGCGGGCTCGCCGACGAGCTGGAGCGCGGGACGCGCGGTGTCCGGGGCCACCGTGCCGTCCGGGGCGGGGAGCCACAGGCGGGCGCGGCGCCCCCGCGGCGCGTCGCGGCCCTCGGCGACGACCTCGGCGCGGCGCCCCCGCAGCCGTCCGTGCCCCGCGCCGAGGCCCTCCCACGACGGCGCGTCGATGCGCAGCCGCAGCCGGACGCCCGGCCACGCGGGCGCGCCCGCCAGGGCGAGCACCGCGCCGTGCCGGCGGGCGAGCGCCGACAGCCGCCGGACGGCGGCCGGGTCCGGCCGGTCCGGCGGGCGCAGCAGCACCAGGTCGACGGCCTCGACCAAGGCCGCCACCACGTCCGCCCAGCGGTCGCCGGGCTCGTCCACCAGCAGCAGCCGCTCCGGGGCGGCGCCCATCCCGGCGGCGGCCCGCACCCCGAACGCGGGCAGGCCGACGACGCCGCACCAGCCGCCCGTCCCGTCCGCGCCGCCGTGCCGGGACGCGCCCGCCACCAGCGCCGCGCCCAGCGACGCCGCGCCGGGCCCGTCCAGGCCCGCGAGCGAGCCCGCGCGCAGCCCGCCGGGCAGGACGGCGCGGAGCGCGGGCAGCACCGGCACCGCCGGCCGCGCCGCGCCCGGCGCCACGGCGTCGCGCAGCGCGGTCGCGTCGCGCAGTGCCGCCTCGGCCACGTCCGCCCCCTTCCCGTTCCCGTTCCCGCATAATTTCGAACACCGGTTCGATCGATGTCAAGTTTACGCAGGTCACGCGATGGTTCTGGGGAGGCCGCAAAGCCCTGCGGGGTAAGGGCGGACGCGACTTCCGAGGCATCATGGACACCATGACCACCGATGTGCCGACCATCGCCTGGACGGGCGACGCCCTCCGGCTGCTGGACCAGACCGTCCTGCCCGCCCGCGTCGAGCACCTCGAGGTGCGGGACGTCGACGCGCTCGTGGACGCGATCCGGCGGCTCGTCGTGCGCGGCGCGCCCGCGCTGGGCGTCGCGGGCGCGTTCGGCGTCGCGATCGCCGTCCGGCAGGCGGAACGGGAGGGCTGGGACCACGCCGCCCGCGACGCCGCGATAGCCCGCGTCCGGGAGGCCCGCCCCACGGCGGTGAACCTCGCGGCGGGCGTCGACCGGGTCCTGCCCCGCGTCCCGGAGGGCGCCGCCGCGGTCGCCGCCGAGGCCCAGGCCGTCCTGGACGAGGACGTCCGCGCCAACCGGGCGATCGGCGTGCACGGCGCCGACTGGCTCGAGTCCCGCTGCCCCCGCCGGCCGCTGCGCCTCCTGACGCACTGCAACGCGGGCGCGCTCGCGACCGCCGGATGGGGGACGGCCCTCGGCGTCGTCCGCGAGCTGCACGCGCGGGACCGGGTCGAGATGGTGTACGCGGACGAGACGCGCCCGCTGCTGCAGGGCTCGCGGCTCACCGCCTGGGAGCTGCGGGAAGCGGGCATCCCGTGCACGGTGCAGGTCGACGCCGCCGCGGCGGGCACGATCATGCGGGGCCTGGTGGACGCGGCGGTCATCGGCGCCGACCGGATCGCCGCCAACGGCGACACCGCGAACAAGGTCGGCTCGCTCGGGGTGGCGCTCGCCTGCGCGGCGGCCGGGATCCCGCTGCTGGTCGCGGCGCCGTGGAGCACGGTCGACCGCGCGACGCCCGCCGGGGACGCCGTCCCCATCGAGGAGCGCCCCGCCGAGGAGGTCCTGGCCTGGGGCGGGACGCCCGCCGCACCGGACGGCGTCCAGGCGTTCAACCCCGCGTTCGACGTGACCCCCGCCCGCCTCGTCACCGCGCTCGCGACGGAGACGGGCGTGCTCGAGGTGGCGGCGGGCGTCACGCCGGCGAGCCGTCCACAGGTGCGGGAAGGGGCGGCGGACCGTCCGGCCCGCCTGTGATCATGTCGGACGTGACCACACCGACTCCGCCCCGGGCGGTCCTGGAGGCCGTCCTCGAGCGCATCACCTACGCCAACGAGGAGACCGGCTACACCGTCGCGCGCGTCGCCGCCGAGCGCGCCGGCGACGACCTGCTGACGGTCGTCGGGGCGCTGCTGGGCGCCCAGGTCGGCGAGAGCCTGCGGCTGACGGGGCGGTGG
The DNA here is from genome assembly GCF_003947565.1 of Actinomadura sp. WAC 06369. Lineage (NCBI taxonomy): Bacteria > Bacillati > Actinomycetota > Actinomycetes > Streptosporangiales > Thermomonosporaceae > Actinomadura > Actinomadura sp. WAC 06369. The sequence continues at coordinate 2,490 of NZ_QHJN01000025.1, forward strand.
CGCTCGCACCCGAAGTACGGGCGGCAGTTCGAGGTCGAGTCGTACACGACGGTGCTGCCCGCGACCGTCCAGGGCATCCGCCGCTACCTCGGCTCCGGGATGATCAAGGGCATCGGGCCGGTGATGGCCGACCGGATGGTGGCGCACTTCGGCACCGACATCCTGCGGGTCATCGAGGAGGAGCCGGAACGGCTCGTCGAGGTCCCCGGCCTCGGCCCGAAGCGCACGAAGCGGATCGGCGACGCGTGGGAGGAGCAGAAGGCCATCAAGGAGGTCATGGTCTTCCTGCAGGGCGTCGGCGTCTCCACCTCCCTGGCCGTCCGCGTCTACAAGCAGTACGGCGACGCGTCCATCGACACGGTCCGCCGGGACCCCTACCGGCTCGCCGCGGACGTCTGGGGCATCGGCTTCCGCACCGCCGACACGATCGCGCGGGCGATCGGCGTCCCGCACGACAGCCCGGAGCGCATCAAGGCGGGGCTCCAGTACACGCTGTCGGAGGCCGCCGACGACGGGCACTGCTTCCTGCCGGAGCCGAACCTCGTCACCGACGCCCAGAAGATCCTCGAGGTGCCCCGCGAGCTGGTCGTCCCGGCGCTGGACGAGCTGGCCGCGGCCGAGGGCGTCGTGCGGGAGCCGATCCCGGGGGACGCCGCGACGATCCCCGCCGTGTACCTCGTCCCGTTCCACCGCGCCGAACGCTCGCTCGCCCGCGGCCTCCGCGCGCTCCTCGACGCGGAGGAGGACCGGCTCGCCGCGTTCGCCGGCGTCGACTGGGGCAGGGCGCTGCCCTGGCTGCGCGCACGCACCGGCACCGACCTCGCCGCCGAGCAGGAGGAGGCGGTCAAGCTCGCCCTCACCTCCAAGGTCGCGGTCCTCACCGGCGGGCCGGGGTGCGGCAAGAGCTTCACCGTCCGCTCCGTCGTCGAACTCGCCGCCGCGAAGCACGCCAAGATCGTCCTCGTGGCGCCCACCGGCCGGGCCGCCAAGCGCCTCGCCGAGCTGACCGGGCACGAGGCGTCGACCGTCCACCGGCTCCTCCAGCTCCAGCCCGGCGGCGACGCCGCCTTCGACCAGGACAACCCGCTGGACGCCGACCTGGTCGTCGTCGACGAGTCCTCGATGGTCGACCTGATCCTGGCGAACAAGCTGGTCAAGGCGATTCCCCGCGGCGCCCACCTGCTGCTGGTCGGGGACGTCGACCAGCTCCCGTCCGTCGGCGCCGGGGAGGTGCTCGCCGACCTCCTCGGCTCCGCGACGATCCCGCGCGTCCGGCTGACGAAGATCTTCCGGCAGGCGCAGCGGTCGGGCATCGTCGTCAACGCGCACCGCGTCAACTCCGGCGAGCACCCGCACACCCGCGACTACGCCGACTTCTTCCTGTTCCCCTGCGAGGAGCAGGAGGAGGCCGCCGAGCTGACCGTGGACGTCGTCGCCAACCGCATCCCCCGCAAGTTCGGCCTCGACCCCCGCCGCGACGTGCAGGTCCTCGCGCCCGTGCACCGCGGCGCCGCCGGCGCGGGCGCGTTGAACGCCCTCCTCCAGGAGGCGCTCACCCCGCACCGCGAGTCGGCCCCGGAGCGCCGCTACGGCGGCCGCGTGTTCCGCGTCGGCGACAAGGTCACGCAGCTCCGCAACAACTACGACAAGGGCGAGGCCGGGGTGTTCAACGGCACGGTCGGCGTCGTCACGAAGGTCTCCCTCGAGGACCAGTCGCTCACCGTCCGCACCGACGAGGACGAGACCATCGACTACGCGTTCGACGAACTCGACGAGCTCGCCCACGCCTACGCGATCACGATCCACCGCTCGCAGGGCAGCGAGTACCCCGCCGTGGTCGTCCCGCTCACCACCGGGGCGTGGACGATGCTGCGCCGCAACCTGCTCTACACGGGCATCACCCGCGCGAAGAAGCTCGTCGTCCTCGTCGGCTCGCGCCGCGCCCTCGCCGCGGCCGTCCGCACCCCCGGCGCGGGCCGCCGCCACACGGGCCTGCGCCACCGGCTGGATCAGCGGTAGCGCGCGGAAGACCGAGGGGGCGGCCCGGCCGGGCCGCCCCCTCGGTCTTTCGACGCGTCAGATGATCTGCTCGGTCGGCAGGATGGTGATCTCGGTGAGGTTGACGTGCCTGGGGACCGCGCTCATGAACGCGACCGTCTCGGCGACGTCCTCGGAGGACAGGACGTCGATCTGGGCGATCAGGTCGGCCATGAGCTTGCTCGCCGCCGGGTCGGTGACGTGGTCGGGCAGCTCGGTGTCGACCATGCCCGGCTCGATCGTCGCCACCCGGATCTTCTTGCGGCCCAGCTCGGTGCGCAGCAGCCTGGTGAGCTGGGTGATGTAAGCCTTCGTCGCGGAGTAGACCTGGAAGCCTTCCAGGACCCGGACGGCGGCGATCGACGAGGTGGTGATCAGGTCGGCGCCGCGGCCGTCGGCCGCGGCCGACTCCAGGGCCGGCACGAACGCCTGGACGGTGTTCATGACGCCCTTGATGTTGAGGTCGATCTGGGCGTCCCAGTCCGCCGCGGCCAGGTCGGTAATGCCGGAGATGAGCTGCCTGCCGGCGTTGGCGAAGACGAGGTCGGCGCGGCCCAGTTCGTCGGCGACCCGGTCGGCCGCCGCGAGGACGGCGGCGCGGTCGGTGACGTCGGTCGGCAGGGCCAGGGCGGTCCCGCCGCCCGCGCGGACGCGGTCCTCGACCCGGTCGAGCCGGTCGCCGCGGCGGGCCAGCAGCGCGACCTTCGCGCCGAGTTCCGCGAAGCGGACGGCGGTCGCCTCGCCGATGCCGCTGGAGGCACCGGTCACCACGGCGACGCGTCCGGCGAGCGGGGTCCCGGAGACGACCTGGGCGGGGCGCTGGGTGCTCTTCGTGGTGTCCATGTCGACAAGCCTGCAAGCCGTTCCGCCGGACCGGGGGGTGGCGATACGACCCCCCACCGCGACCAGGTGCCGCGCCGTGTCCGGCGGTAGCCTCGGGGGCATGCCACGCGCCGAGTTGGGCCAGTTCCTCATGACCCGCCGGGCCAAGGTGACGCCCGAGGACGTCGGGATGCCCGCGGCGGGGGAGCGCCGTGTCCCCGGCCTGCGCCGCGACGAGGTCGCCGCGCTCGCCGGGGTGAGCGTCGACTACTACCGCGGCCTGGAGCAGGGCAAGGAGACCCGCCCCTCGGCAGAGGTCCTCGCCGGCCTCTCCGCGGCGCTGCGGCTGACCGAGGCCGAGGAGCGGCACCTGTACGCGCTGGCCGGTGCGGCCCGCCGCCTCGGCGAGGAGGCGACGGTCCGGCCGGTGCCGGCCGAGCTGCTGGACCTGATGGACTCCTGGAGCGACTCCGGCGCGATCGTGCTGGATCCGGTGCTCGACGTCCTGGCGATGAACGCCGAGGCGCGGAAGCTGTTCGCCGGCTTCGAGGAGACCGCGAACCTGCTGGAGATGGTCCTGCTGGACCCCGAGGGCCGCCGGTTCTTCGTCGAGTGGGAGGCCGCCGCCGAGGCGACCGTGGCGAACCTGCGCGCCAGCGCCGACTTCGCCGCCGCTCCCGCCCGGCTCCGCGAACTGCTCGACCGGCTCGAGGCCGAGAGCCCCGAGTTCCCCGGCCTGTGGGCGCGCCACGACGTGCAGCCCAAGACCCACGAGACCAAGGTGCTGCGCCACCCCGACCGGGGCCTGCTGACCATCGGCTTCCACGCCTTCAACGTCGCCAGCGTCCCCGGGTACCAGCTCCTGGTCTACCGGGAGCACCCCGGCGGCGACTGAGCGCCGCAGCGCACGCGGGCCACGGCGGCGGGCCGCACCGGCCTGCGGGGCCGGCGCGTCGAGCCGCACGGGCAGGTCCCTCAGCGGCCGAGCAGCCGGCGCAGCCAGCGGAGCCGGGCGGCGCGGGCGTCCCGGGAGACCGCGGCCTGCGGGGCCATCATGTCGAACCCGTGGAAGCCGCCGGCCCACACGTGGAGTTCGGCGCGGCCGCCCGCCTGCCAGATCCGGGTGGCGTACGCGACGTCCTCGTCGCGGAACGTCTCGGCGGAGCCCACGTCGATGAACGCGGGCGGGAGCCCCGACAGGTCGGCGGCGCGGGCGGGCGCGGCGTACGGGGAGACCGCGTCGGTGCCGCGCGCGTCGCCGAGCAGCGCGGTCCAGCCCGCCAGGTTGGACGCGCGGTCCCACACGCCGAGCCCGGCCATCTGGACGGCCGACGGGGTGTCGTTGCGGTCGTCGAGCATGGGGCACATGAGGAGCTGGCCGAGCAGGGCGGGGCCGCCGCGGTCGCGGGCCATGAGGGCGAGGGCGGCGGCGAGCCCGCCGCCGGCGCTGGCGCCGCCGACGATGACGCGCGCCGGGTCGGCGCCGAGCTCGGCGGCGTGCCCGACCGTCCACAGGAGCCCGGCGTAGCAGTCCTCGACGGGGCCGGGGTGCGGGGCGCCCGGCGCGAGCCGGTACTCGACCGACACCACGGCGGCCCCGACGTCCGCGGCGAGGTCCAGCATCTCGGGCAGGCCCATCCGGTTGTCGCCCGTGACCATGCCGCCGCCGTGCGTGTGGTAGAGCACGGGCACCGGCTCCGGCGCCGCCGCCGGACGGCAGATCAGCAGGCCGATGTCCGGTGCGCCCGCGGGGCCGGGGACCGGGCGCTCCTCGACGGTGAACGCGCCGTCGCGGGCGAGGGACGCGTCCGTGGGCGGCTCCATGAACGACGGGCGGTCGGCCGCCGCCGAGAGGGCGGCGGGGTCGGCGAGGGCGTCCGGGGCGAAGAACTCGTTGACGACCCGCAGGACGGGGACGAGTTCGGGATCGAACGGCGGGGGAGGCCCGACGGGGCGGTCGGTGGTCATCGTCGACTCCAGATGAGGGGGACCGGTGCACCGTCATCGGCGGCCCTGGGGCGTGCGTTGCGGCCGCCGGACGGCGGCGCGCCCCGCGGCCGGCCCGGAAGCGGCGTCCGGGCCGGCCGCGGCGCGCCGTCAGGGCGCCCAGCTGTAGAGCATGCGCTGCCCGGGGCCGGTGCCCTCCGAGTCGCTGCCCGGGTGCTCGGCGACCGTCCACATCTCGCCGAGCGTCGGGGCGGTGGGAGTGCCGCCGGGCCAGTGGGACAGGTCCTCGGGGCCCTTGCTGATCGGCTTCTGGCTCGCGATGCTCAGGGTGCCGGTCGCCGAGGTGATCGGCTGGGTGGTGTAAAAGGTGCCGTTACTGTCGGCGCCGCGGCTGCGCGTCAGGTACCACCGGTCGTTGAACCGCGTGGCGCCCTGGATGTTGCTGGCCGGCAGGTTGTAGGCGGCGTTCGCGTTCCACCGGTAGCCGGTGTCCATCATGAGTTCGCCCGCGGCGTCGAACGCGCCCGCCATCGGCCAGGCGGCGACCCGCCCGTCGGCTTCGGTCTTGGCGCCGTCGCAGTACTCGCCCGCGAGCAGGTGGTCGACGCCGCTGCGGTCGAGCGACACGTAGGAGAAGTTCGGTGACCCGTCGTCCGCGCTGCACTTCTCGCCGGTGGCCGCGGTGCGGGTCCACGAGCCGACCTGCGGCATGATGTACCGGTACGAGTGCGCGTGGTAGGTGTCGCCGATCAGACCGATCTTCGTCTCGTCCGCGGTCGTCCCGTTCTCGGAGGCGCCCAGGTCGTAGATGCGGCGCATGTCGAAGACGCGGAAGCCGCGCGCGGTGTCGGCCACGAACAGGTGGTCGCCGTACCAGAGGATCCCGCCGGCGTGCAGGGCCGTGTCGTATTCGGGCTTTTTGCTCGAATCCTGTGAGACGCGGACGGTCTCGTAGTCGATGGTGTCGCCTGCCCGCTTCGGGTAGACGAGCAGCACGTGGCGGTACGCGCCCGTGGTGCGGTCGACGAAGCTGATGCGGGCGCCCCGCTGGCCGCCGGTGAGGTCGTTGTGGTCGTACCAGCTGACGATGAGCTGCTGGGGGCTGTCGCCCCACCGCTGGTCGCTCTGCATGTCGGCGACGGTCGTGACGCCCTGCGGGTACCACTCGGTCGTCTCGTTGTCGCCCTCGTTGAAGCAGATGCTGCGGCGGATCGACACGCCGGACTCCACCGCGTCGGAATTGCACGCGCCGCCGGTCGTCACGGCGGGGCCGTCCGCCGGGTCCCGCCGCCGGTTCAGGTCGCCCATGATCTGGGTGACGGTCGCCTTGACCATGGGGATGTCGTCGGCGCGTTCGAGCAGGTCGGTGCCGTAGGCGTTGGGGCGCATCTCGAAGTTGGTCAGGGCCAGCGGGTCCGCGGACGCCGGAGCCGCGAGGGCGGTCAGGAGCCCGGCGGCCAGTGCGGTGGTGGATGCGGCTGCCAGGAGCCGGTGACGCCATCGGTGCACGCGTTTCCTCCTCGGACCCCCGCGAGGGGCCGGGGGAGCCGGTGGGGCGGCCTCGCGAGGACGTGATCAAGGTGTCATAGAGGCAGAAATGGCGCTATATCCGGTCATGATGTGCGGCCGCCGCCCGCCCGACCGGGGACGCGGCGGCGGAGTGATCGTTCCTGCTCAGCGAGCGCGGGGAAGCGGCCGGAGCGGACCGCCGGGGGACCGCGCCCCTCCCAGATGGCCGGTAGCGGACGTATGGCGACATAACGGCCAGTCCGGATTGTGTGGCAGGGTGCGACCGCAGCGTCACGCATTGCCGATGGCGTACGCCGCCCCGCGCCCCGCGCCCCGCGCCCCGCGCCCCGCGGCGTGCGGCGCGCGAACGGGCTCCGGCGGTGCCTATGGGTTCCGGCGTGGCCTACGTGCCCGGCGGCCCTACACGCCCGGCGGGGCCCACGCGTCCGGCGGTGCCTATGGGTTCCGGCGTGGCCTACGTGCCCGGCGGCCCTACACGCCCGGCGGGGCCCACGCGTCCGGCGGGGCCCACGCGTCCGGCGGTGCCTATGGGTTCCGGCGTGGCCTACGTGCCCGGCGGCCCTACACGCCCGGCGGTGCCCACACGCCCGGCGGGGCCTGCGTGCCCGGCGGGGCCTACGTGCCCGGGGGGCGGCGGCGGGGGCGGAGCTCCTCGTCGGTCTCCCGCGCGTGCTCCTCCGCCGCGGACGCCGCGGACCCGGCCGCCCGGCGCAGCTGCGACCCCGCCTGCCGGACGACCTTCGCGGGGCGCTCGGGCAGGTGGCGGGCCGTCCCGCGGTGCCGCCGCCACTGCTCGCGGGCGCGGGCGCGGTGCTCGACGCGGAGCTGCTCGACGAGGCGGTCGACGTCCATCGAGATCTCCCCGTAGAGCGGCCACAGGTCCCCGGCGGCGGCCCGCTCGTGCAGTTCCCGCGCGAGCCGGGCGCGCCGCTCGCGGGCGATGTCCACCCGCACCTCGAGGTCCTGCTCGGCCTTGAACGGGCGGGCGCGGCGGTCCAGGTCGGAGCGCGCGAGGCGCCCGTAGGCGGCGATCCCGTCGGCGACGCCCGCCAGCGCGTCGGCGAGCCGCGGCCGCAGCACCGGGTCGGTGAGCAGCCGCCCGTGCCGGCCGAGCCGCTCGTCGTCGACCAGCGAGCGGGTGAGGCCGCGCAGCGTGAGCGTGAAGTGCTCCATGGTCTCCATGGCGTTGCGCAGCGCGACGCCCGCGTCGACCAGCCGCCAGGCGCGCGGGTTGAGCTTGACGCTCTGCTCGGCGGCGCCGAGCGCCTGGTCGGTGCGGGCGAGGTCGCGGGCGAGGTGCTCGGTCTCCTGCTGCCAGCGGACGGCCTCGCCGGGGCTGCGCTCGCCGCGCAGCCCCTCGGCGATGTGCGAGATCAGCTCCCGCAGCCGCTCGGAGATGTCGGCCACCGCCTCCTCGGCGGGCCGCACCACCACCGACGGGACGAGGAACGTGGCGACGAGCCCGGTGGCGGCGCCGACGATCGTCTCCATGAACCGGTCGAAGGCCCCGGACTCGCTGGCCGCGCCCAGCGCGAAGATCAGCATGGCGCTGATCGCCGCCTCCAGGACGTGCTCGCGCAGCCGCAGCACGTGCCCGATCGTCAGCGCGGCCAGGATCGCGAGCCCGAGCGTCCACCAGGTGAACCCGATCGTCTCGGAGAACATCACCGCGACCAGCACCCCGGAGGTGACCGCGGAGACCCGCAGGATCCCGGCGCGGATCGTGTCGTACACCGAGTACTGGACGACCAGCAGCGCGGTCAGCGGCGACAGCAGCGGCGGCGGCCCGCCCGCGGGCAGCAGGTACAGCGCCAGCAGGTACGCCACCGTGGCGGTGATCGACAGCCGGGCGATGCGGTAGACGGTGGACTGCACCTCGGTCGCGACGCTGAACGGCGTGCGTCCGGCGCGGTCCTGCCTGCGGAGGAACGGGATGGGCATCGGTGGAACCGGGATCGGTCGGGTACGTGGCCGTACGGGCTCCGCCCGGAGCGAGGACGCGCGGAGGCCGTACAGATCCCGTGTGCCCACCGGTGCCGCGTTCACTCCCTTCACCTGCTCCTCCGGAGGATGCCTCGGCCTGCAGACCGGGGCGGAATCCGGACTCCGTCAGAACCGCCGACTGCGGGTGGGCGAGTTCCGCCGCATGCTCCGATTCGGCTTCAGCTTCAGGGAGAGGAGGAAGTCGATCCCGTCAGTGGCGCCAGCGGGTGGCGGCCGCGACCTCCTCGGGCGTGGCGTGCGCGAGCAGCTCGGCCTCCCCGCGGCGGACGGCCGCGACCGTGTCGACGACGGCCTCGCCGAGCGCGTCCCGCAGCACGGCGTCCTGCTCGAACGCCGCGACGGCCGCGTCGAGCGACGCCGGCAGCGGCGCGATCCCGCGGGCCGCGCGCTCGTCGTCGGTGAGGGCCGCCGGGTCGACGCCGACCGGTTCGGGCAGCGTGAGCCCCGCCGCGAGCCCGTCCCGTCCGGCGGCGAGCAGCGCGGCGAGCGCCAGGTACGGGTTGGCGGCCGGGTCGAAGCACTTGACCTCGAGGTTCGCGGCCTCGTCCCGCTCGCCCTGCACGCCGCTGACGAACCGGAGGGCGGCCTCCCGGTTCTCCGGCCCCCAGCACGCGAACGCGCCGGCCCAGTGGGACGGGACGAGCCGCAGGTAGCTCGCGACCGCCGGCGCCCCGATCGCGAGCAGGGCGGGCAGCCGCCGCAGGATCCCGGCGGCGAACGCCTCCCCGTGGGCGCTCATCCCGCACGGGCCCGCGCCGCCCGCCATCGCGTTCGCCGGGCCGTCCACGGGGTTGCGCCGCCACAGGCTGAGGTGGACGTGCCCGCCGTTGCCGACCGCGTCCGCCTCGACCTTCGGGGAGAACGACGCCCGCATCCCGTGCCGCAGCGTCACCGCCCGGATCGTCTCCCGCACGAGGACGGCCGTGTCGGCGGCGGCGACCGGGTCCTCGTGCTCGACCGAGACCTCGAACTGGCCGGCCGCGTACTCGGGGTGCAGCTGCAGGACGGTCACGCCGCTGGCCGCGAGGTCCGCCAGCAGTTCCCGCAGGTAGCCGGACAGCTCGGCGATCCGCGTCATCCCGTAGGCGGGGCCGCGCGCCGCCGGGACGAACGCGTCGCCGTCCCCGGCCGACACCGCCCACTCGACCTCGAACGCGGCCTTCGCCTCCCAGCTGGCCTCGCCGAGCCGCACCACCTCCCGGTACAGCAGGGCGCGGGCGTCCAGGGGGTGCACGGTCCCGTCCTGCGCGAACCGGACGGCCGGGGCCTGCGCCCAGCCGGGCAGCGCGGCCATCGGCACGACCCGGTCCAGGACGGGGTGCAGCCGCAGGTCGCCGACGGGCCCGCCGATGTGCCGCCCCGAGACGATCGAGTCGTCCAGCAGGTACACGTCGAACACCGGGGACATCCCGACGCCCCACGCGGCGGCGTGCTCGAGCCGGTCCACCGGGACGGTCTTGGTGCGTGTGATCCCGCTGACGTCCACCCAGGTCAGCGCGACGGCGACGACGTCCTGGCCGGCCAGCCGACGGGCGGTCTCGGCGGCCCGGGCGCCCATCTGGGCGCGGTCGTTGCCGCCGAGGGTCGCTGGGATCTGTTCCACGTTCGATCTCCGGTTCTTCGCAGGGGTAGTCCGCGCCCGGGACGTTGGAGCGTTCCCGGTCACCAGGGCATCGTAGGAACATCTTCCCGCCGTTTCCGGGAAGGGCCTCCCTTCGGGACATGTCGCGGAGAGGAAGCCGGCCGTGCTGGAGTACCTGGAGTCGCTGCCGCTCGTCGACCACCACTGCCACGGGGTGTTCGAGGCGGACACGGACCGCGCCGCGTTCGAGGCGGCGCTGACCGAGGCGGACGCGCCGGGCCCGCCGGGCGCGTCCCTGTTCGACTCGCAGATCGGCTTCGCGCTGCGCCGCTGGTGCCCGCCCGTCCTCGACCTGGACGCGCACGCCGAGCCGGGCGACTACCTGGAGCGGCGCGCGGACCTCGGCGCCGCCGAGGTGAACCGGCGGTTCCTCGCGGCGGCCGGCCTGCGCGCCCTGTGCGTGGACACCGGGCACGCCCCGCGGCCGGTCCTCGGCCCGGCCGCGCTGGGGGAGGCGGCGGGGGCGGACGCCCGCGAGGTGCTGCGGCTGGAGACGGTCGCGGAGGAGGTCGCGGCCGAGGGGGTGTCCGCGTCCGGGTTCGCCGCCGAGGTCCGCGCCCGGATCGAGGCGCGCGCCCCGTCGGTGGTCGCGGCCAAGTCCGTCGCCGCGTACCGGGCGGGGCTGGAGATGCCGGGGCGCCGGCCGTCCGAGGCGGAGGTCGCGGCGGCCGCCGGACGGCTCATGCGGCACCTTCAGCCGCGCGCCTCCGAGGAGCCGCTGCACCGCTTCCTGGTGTGGTGCGCCGTGGATGCGGGCCTGCCCGTCCAGTTCCACGTCGGGTACGGCGACCTGGACGCCGACCTGCGGCGCGGCGACCCGCTGCTGCTGGTCGACCTGCTGCGGGCGATGAACGACGCGGGCGTCCCGGCGATGCTCCTGCACAACTACCCGTACCACCGCAACGCGGGCTACCTGGCGCAGGTCCTGCCGAACGTGTACGTGGACGCCGGACTCGCCATGAACAACCTCGGGCACCGCGCGCACGTCCTGCTGGGCGAGCTGCTGGAGCTGGCGCCGTTCGGGAAGGTGCTGTACTCGTCCGACGCGTACGGCCTCGCCGAGCTGTACCACCTCGGCGCGCTCCTGTTCAGGCGGGCGCTCGCCGGGCACCTCGCCGGGGGAGTGGACGACGGCGCCTGGACGGCGGGGGACGCGCGGCGGGTCGCGGAGATGGCCGCCCGCGGCAACGCCGAGCGCGTCTACGGGCTCTGACGGCCGGTAGCCTCAAAAACGATCATCGGTGACGGGAGGACGACCATGGCCGGACGCGAACGCCTGCTGGTGATCGGCGGGGACGCCGCGGGGCTGAGCGCCGCGTCGCAGGCCCGCCGCCGCCGCGACGCCGCCGACCTGGAGATCGTCGCGTTCGAGCGCGGCCGCCACGCGTCCTACTCGGCCTGCGGCATCCCGTACTACGTGGGCGGCGTCGTGGACGGCGCCGACCGGCTGATCGCCCGGACGCCCGCGGAGTTCGCCGCCCGCGACATCGACCTGCGGCTCCGCACCGAGGCCGTCGAGATCGACACGGCGGGCGGGCGGGTGCGGGTGCGCGACGCCGCGTCCGGCGCGGAGGCGTGGGAGCCCTACGACCACCTGATGGTCGCGACGGGCGCGGTCCCGGTGCGGCCGCCGCTGCCCGGCGCGGACGCGCACGGCGTGCACGGCGTGCAGACGCTCGACGACGGCATCGCGATCCACCGCGCGCTGGAGGCGGACTCGCCGCGCCGCGCGGTCGTCGTGGGCGGCGGCTACATCGGCCTGGAGATGGCGGAGGCGATGGTGATGCGCGGGCTGCACGTCGCGCTCGTCGACGCCGCCGAGCAGCCGATGACCACCCTCGACCCCGACATGGGGGCGCTCGTCGCGGACGCGATGCGCGGCCTCGGCATCGACCTCTACCTCGGCGAACCGGTCGCGGGCTTCGACACCGACGCGTCCGGCCGGGTCACGGCCGTCCGCACGGAGGCGCGGACGCTGCCCGCCGACATCGTCGTCCTCGGGCTGGGCGTCCGGCCGGGCGGCGAACTGGCCCGCGACGCGGGGATCGAGGTGGGCGCGACCGGCGGGGTCGTCACCGACCGCCGCATGCGGACCCGCACCGAGCGCGTCTGGGCGGCGGGCGACTGCGTGGAGTCCCGCCACCTGGTGTCGGGCGAGGCCGTCGCGATCCCGCTCGGCACCCACGCCAACAAGCAGGGCCGCGTCGCCGGGATCAACCTCGGCGGCGGCTACGCGACGTTCCCGGGCGTGCTCGGCACCGCGATCTCCAAGATCTGCCGCGTGGAGGTGGCGCGCACCGGCCTGAACGAGCGGGAGGCGGCCGACGCCGGCTTCGCGGCGCTCAGCGTCGCGGTCGAGTCCACGACCCGCGCCGGGTACCACCCGGACGCCACCTCGATGACCACCAAGCTGGTCGTCGAGCGCCGCTCGGGGCGGCTGCTCGGCGCGCAGATCGTCGGCGAGGAGGGTGCGGCGAAGCGGGTGGACGGCCTCGCGGTGATGCTGTGGAACCGGATGACGGTCGAGGAGATGACGGGCCTCGACCTCGCCTACGCGCCGCCGTTCTCGCCCGTCTGGGACCCGGTGCTGATCGCCGCCCGCAAGGCCGCCGAACGCGTCGAGCGGGACATGCACGCCCTGGATTGAGCCGTTCCGGACGGCTTTGTCGGTGATCTCCCGTACGGTACGTCACCATGATCGAGACGACGGGCCCCGACGAGAACACGCTGGTCATGCCGGACGGCTGGGCGCGTGCCCGGCATCCCCGCCGCGACCGGCCCGGGGTCCCGGCGCCGCCCGCGCCCGACCGGTCCGCCGCCGAGCGCGTCCGCGGCCTCGTCGCCGCCGTGCGCGACGACATCGACCACGTCCTCGGGCTCCCGGACACCGCGCCCGACATCGCCGACGCGGCCCGCGCCCACCTGGGCGGCGAGGCGAACGGGCTCGGCGCGGCCGCGGTCGCGTACGTCACCGCGCCGCTGAACCACATGTCGCAGTGGTCCGATCCGCCGCCCGACCGCCTGTTCCTCGACGCGCTGGTGGCCGAGCACGGCGTCGCGTTCGCCGCCCGCGCCTACACGGAGTGGGCCGGAATCCATGCCGACAACCCCGCGTGCGCCAACCGCACGGGTTTCCCGACGACCTACGGGGGACGCCGCGACGCGCTCCTGGCGATGACGGTCCGCCACCACGGCCCCGACGACCTGCTCTACGACTGGTGGCTCACCCGGGGGAGCGCCCGGTCGCTGCGCACCCTGCTCGCCGCCGCCCCGGACGACGTCTACGCCGAGGCCGTCGACGGCATCGCGGGCGCCCGCCGCCACCCGCTGCAGAAGCTCGTCGCCGCCTACCTGGCGCCGACCCGCGACGACTGGGTCGAGGACCTGTGGGCGCGTCCCGGCGAGAGCCGGTTCGGTTGGGCGGGCTGGCTGGCGCTCTGCGCGCTCGGCCGCCCGCACCAGCCCGCCGCGCTCGGCCAACCACTGCACTACCACTGCGACCGCGAGGTCGTCGCGACGCTGCTCGACGGCGTCGGGGCCGAACCCGTCGTGCCGCTGCTGGTCGAGGCGCTGGACGGCCCGTACGTGAGCACCACCGACGCGGTCGCGCGGACGCTGGGGTTCCTCGCCGCGCTGCCCCGGGACGAGGCGTTCCAGGCGCTCGTCGACCGGATCGACGAGCCCAAGGTCGCCCCCGCCCTGATGGAGGCCGCCCGCCGCTTCCCGAACCGCGCGATGCGGCTGCTGCCGGGCTCCCCGTCCCCGCGGGCCGCGGAGCTGCTGTCCGTGCACGTCCGCGCGAACCCCGGTATCGCCGAGGACGTCGCGCCCGGCCTCCCGGACGGGGAGCGGGCGAAGGTCCGCGAGATCCTCGACGCGATCGCGCGGGTCCCGGCCGCCGCGGACCTGCCGCCGCTGCTGACCGAGCCGCCGTGGACCCGCCCCCGGCGCAAGAGCAGGCCGGTCGTCATCGAGGACCTGCCTCTGCCCGGCTCCCGCGCGGTCGCCTGGGGCCCGGGCGAGCGCGACGCCTGGGCGGGGCGGGGGACCGATCTCTGGAACTTGCGCGCGCAGGGGGAGGACTTCGACGACCTGGCCGCGAAGGTCGCGGCGGGAGAGGACCACTACTGGTACGAGGGGCCCCTCCTGTTCCTCAAGGGCCCCGAGGAGACGGCGCGACCGCTGCTGGAGGGCTGGAAACCGAGGAACCTCTGGGAGGGGAACGGGTGGCTGCCGATGCTGATCGCGCGCCACGGGGCGGCCGCGTGCGCCCCCGCCCTGGCCGCCGCCCGCAAGGACCCGGCGTCCTTCGGGCCGTACCTGCTGCCGCTGCTGTCCGACGGGATCGCGCGGACGATGGCGGACTGGCTCGTCCGCCTCAAGTCCGCGGGCAGGACCGCCCGCGCCTGGTTCCGCCGCCACGGGACGGCCGCCGCGCCCGCACTCGTCCCGGACGCGCTCGGCAAGGCGGGGCCCGCGCGCCGCGCGGCCGAGGCGGCCCTGCGGCTGATCGCCGACCGCACCGGCCCGGAGGAGATCGTCGCGGCGGCGCGCGTCCACGGCGACGCGGCGGCCGCGGCGGTCGAGGCGCTGCTGGCGGCCGACCCGCTGGACGACCTGCCGAAGAAGATCCCGGCCGTGGAGTGGGCGGACCCGCGCACGCTCCCGCAGATCCTGCTGCGGGACCGCACGCGCGCCCTCCCGGACGAGGCGGCCGGGCACGTCCTGACGATGCTGGCGATGTCGAAGGCGGACGACCCGTACGCGGGCGTCCGCGTCGTCCGCGACCTGTGCGACCCGGAGTCGCTCGCCGAGTTCGGCTGGGCGCTGTTCCGCCGGTGGCAGGAATCGGGAGCGCCGTCGAAGGAGGGCTGGGCGCTCACGCAGCTCGCGCTGACCGGCGGCGACGACACCGTCCGCCGCCTCACGCCCGTGATCCGGGCCTGGCCGGGCGACGGCGGCCACACCAAGGCCGTCACCGGCCTCGACGTCCTCGCCGCCATCGGCACCGAGACGGCGCTGATGCACCTCAACGGCATCGCGCAGCGGGTGAAGTTCAAGGGGCTGAAGACCCGGGCGCAGGAGAAGATCCAGGAGGTCGCGGCCGAACTCGGGCTCTCCGCCGACCAGCTCGCGGACCGCGTCGTCCCGGACTTCGGCCTGGACGCGTCGGGCACGCTGACGCTCGACTACGGTCCGCGCCGGTTCGTGATCGGGTTCGACGAGCTGCTGCGGCCCACGATCGCCGACGGGGACGGCAGGCTCCGCAAGACGCTGCCGAAGCCGGGCGCCGCGGACGACCCCGAACTGGCACCGGCCGCGTACAAGCGGTTCGCGGCGCTGAAGAAGGACGTGCGCACGATCGCGACCGACCAGCTGGCGCGCTACGAGCGGGCGATGGTCACCGGCCGCCGCTGGCCGCTCCCCGACTTCCGCGACCACCTCGCCGGGCACCCCCTCGTCGGCCGCCTCGTGCGGCGCCTGGTGTGGCTGGCCGAGGACGGTGCCGCCGGCGCCGCCGGCGCCGACGGTGCCGACGGGGGCGCGGTGGCGTTCCGCGTCGCCGAGGACGGCACGTTCGCGGACGCCGAGGACGACACCGTCCCCCTCGCCGACACCGCGCGCGTCCGCGTCGCGCACCCCGTCCACCTGGGCGGCGAGCTGAAGGCGTGGACGGACCTGTTCGCCGACTACGAGATCCTCCAGCCGTTCGAGCAGCTCCGGCGCCCCGTGCACGCCCTCTCCCCGGAGGAGGTCGACGGCGGCACGCTGCCCCGGTTCGAGGGGGCGGTGGCGCCGATCGGGGCGCTCCTCGCCCTCACGCGGCGCGGCTGGGAGCGCGGGGCGCCGATGGACGCGGGCATCGAGCACTACGTCTCCAAGCCGCTCCCCGAGGGCCGCCACCTCGTCCTCGGCATCACCCCCGGCATCACCGTCGGGATGGCCGACGACTTCGGGGACCAGACCCTCACCGACGTCCGGGTCGCCGCGGTGGCCGGCGAGTACCGGCCGGGCCAGGGCGGGGCCCTCCGCCTCGGCGACCTCGACCCGGTCACCGTCTCCGAGATGCTCGCCGAGCTGATCCGGCTGACCGGCGTGACGGACGGGACGCCCGCATGACCGACGAGGACACGCTGGTCATGCCGGACGCCTGGCGCGCGGCCGTCCATCCGCGGCGCGGCGGGCACGTCCCGGAGCCGCCCCCGCCGGACGGGGCCGTGGAGCGGGCGCGCGCCGTCCTGGACAGCGTCCGCGAGGGCGTCCGGCAGGTCGTCGACCATCCGGACACCGCCCCGGACATCGCCGCCGCGGCCCGCGCCCACCTGGGCGGCGAGCCGAACGCGCTCGGCGCGGCGGCGGTCGTGTTCGCCGCCGTCCACGCGGGCGACTGCGCCGACCTGTTCTTCCCGTCCTCCTCGGAGGACGAGTTCGACGACGAGTTCGGGGACGAGTTCGAGGAGGAGTCCGTCGAGGCGTTGCTCGCGGACGCGCTCGCGGCCGAGCACGGCGTCGCGTTCGCCGCGCACGCCTTCACCGAGATGGCGGACATCGTGCTCGCGGGTTCGGAGCGGGACGGCCTGTACGGCGCCGGGCACCGTCCCGCCGTGGCGATGTACCCGAGCGAGGGGTTCTCGCGGAAGGCCGCCCGGTCGCTGCGGTGGCGCCTCGCCGCGGCCCCCGACGACGTGTACGCCGACGCCGCCGAGCGGCTGGAGGGGGCCCGCCGGCACGACTGGCAGCGGATGGTCGCCGCCTACCTCGTGCCGACCCGCGAGGACTGGGTCGAGGACCTGTGCGCGAGCAGCCCGGACTTCCCGGAGCGCTTCTACCACACCGAGGAGTGGATGCTGTTCTGCTCGTTCGGCTGCCCGCGGCAGCTCGCGGCGATGGGGAGCCGGCCGGGGCGGCTCTTCGACGAACAGGTCTTCGCGACGCTGATCGACGTTCTCGGCCCGGCGGACACCGTGCCGCTGCTCGTCCAGGCGCTGGACAGCCGGTCGAGCGGCGCCCGCGTGCCGCTCGAGTTCCTCCCGCTGCTGCCCGTGGACGCCGCGTTCCAGGCGCTCGTGTCCCGGCTCGGCCGCCCCGGCGTCCGCGACCCGCTGCGGGACGCCGCCCGGCGCTTCCCCGAGCGGGCGGTGCGGCTGCTGTCGGCCGCGTCGTCGCGGCTCGCCGCGGACGTCCTGGCCGAGCACGTCCGCGCGCACCCGGCCGCCGCGGAGCGGGCCGCGGCGGACCTCCCGGCGGCGCGGCGGGCGGCGGTCCGGTCGATGCTCGCGCGCCGGCCGGCGCCCGCGGACCTGCCGCCGCTGCTGACCGCGCCGCCGTGGACCCGCGCCGCGACGGCCCGCCCGCCCGCCGTGCGGGGCCTGGCCGCGCCGGGCGCCCGCGGGGTCGCGTGGGCGCCCGGCGAGCGCGACGCCTGGCTGGCCGGGGTCCCGGAAAGCTGGCACCGCACGGACGTCCACTTCCCCGCGGTGGCCGCGAACTGGCCGCCCGGCGGCTATCCGGTGCGCGGCCCGGACGAGTTCCTGGCGGTGGGGCCCGAGGACCTGCTGCGGCCCCTCATGGAGGGCTGGGAGCCCGCGAACGTGTCGCGGGCCGCGACGTGGCTGCCGGCGCTCGTCGCGCGCCTCGAACTGGACGCGTGCGACCCCGCCCTGCACCTCGCCCGCCGCAACCCGGACGCCTTCGGGCGGTACGTGCTGCCGCTGCGCACCGACGGGATCGCGCGGACGATGGCGGACTGGCTCGTCCGCCTCAGGACCTCGGGGCGGACGGCCCGCGCCTGGTTCCGCCGGCACGGCGCCGCCGCCGCGCCGTCGCTCGTCCCGGACGCGCTCGGGGCGCCGGGCCCCGCCCGCCGCGCCGCCGAGCACGCCCTCCGGTTCGTCGCCGCGCACGACGGCCCCGAGGCGGTCGTCGAGGCGTCCCGCGCGCACGGGGACCGGGCGGCCGCCGCGGTCGGGGCGCTGCTGGCCGCCGACCCGCTGGACGACCTGCCGAAGAAGGTCCCGGACGTCGGGTGGGTCGACCTGGGGGTCCTCCCGCAGATCCTGCTGCGCGACCGGGAACACGCTCTGCCGGACGACGCGGCACGGCACGTCCTGACGGTGCTCGCGGTGTCCCGGCTCGACGACCCGTACGCGGGCGCGGCCGTCGTCCGCGAGATCTGCGACCCGGAATCGCTCGCCGAGTTCGGCTGGGCGCTGTTCCGCCACTGGGAGTTCGCCGGGGCGCCGTCCAAGGAGAACTGGGCGCTGACCCAGCTCGCGGTGACCGGCGACGACGAGACGGCCCGGCGGCTCGCCCCGGTGATCCGCGCGTGGCCGGGCGACGGCGGCCACGCGAAGGCCGTGCTCGGGCTGGACGTCCTCACCGCGATCGGCACCGAGACCGCGCTGGCGAACCTGTACTCGATCTCCCAGCGGGTGAAGTTCAAGGGGCTCCGAGCGCGCGCGCAGGACAGGATCGAGCAGCTCGCGGCCGACCTGGAGCTGACGGCCGACCAGCTCGCCGACCGGCTCGTCCCGGACTTCGGCCTGGACGCGTCGGGCACGCTGACGCTCGACTACGGCCCGCGCCGGTTCGTGATCGGGTTCGACGAGCTGCTGCGGCCCACGGTCGCCGACGAGGACGGCGAACCGCGCAAGTCCCTGCCCAAGCCGGGGACCGCGGACGACCCCGAACTCGCCGCCGCCGCCCGCAAGCGGTTCGCGGCTCTGAAGAAGGACGTGCGCGCCGTCGCCGCCGACCAGATCGGCCGGCTGGAAGCGGCGATGGTGTCCCGGCGGCGGTGGCGGGCCGCGGAGTTCCGCGAGCACCTCGCCGGGCACCCGCTCGTCGGGAACCTCGCCCGCCGCCTGGTCTGGCTCGCCGAGACCGGCGCCGACGACGGAGCCGAGGGCGGCGGCGCGGTCGCGTTCCGCGTCGCCGAGGACGGCACGTTCGCGGACGCCGCCGACGAGGGCGTCGCCCTCCCCGACGGCGCCGCCGTCCGCGTCGCCCACCCCGTCGACCTGGCCGGCTCCCTGCCGGTCTGGAGGGCCCTGTTCGCCGACTACGAGATCCTGCAGCCGTTCGAGCAGCTCGCCCGCCCCGTCCACGCCCTCACCGCGGACGAGCGCGCGGGCGGCCGGCTGGCCCGGTTCGAGGGCCGCAGGGCGGAGGTCGCCGCCGTCCTCGGCCTGGCCCGGCGCGGCTGGGAGCGCGGCGCCCCGATGGAGGTCGGGTTCGAACGCTGGATCTCCCGCCCGCTGCCCGGCGGCCCGCACCTCGTGGTCACCCTCGACCCGGGCTTCCCCGTCGGCGGCCTCGACGAGCGGGAGGACCAGACCCTCGTCGACGTCCGGCTCGCCGGAGCCCCGTACGAGTATGCGAAGGGCAGCCCCGACCCGGACCTGCGCTTCGGCGACGTCGATCCCGTGACCGCCTCCGAGATCATCACCGACCTCGTCCACCTGACCCGGGAACCCCGATGACCGACGAGAACGCCTTCACCATGCCGGACGGCTGGCGCCGCACGCTGCACCCGCGCCGCGACCGCCCGCCCGTCCCGCCGCCGCCCGCCCCCGACCGGGACGCCGCCGATCGCGTGCGGGCCCTCGTCGACGAGCGGCGCGACGAGATCGACGAGGTTCTCGCGCTGCCCGGTACGGACGCGGCGGTCGCCGAGGCGGCCCGCGCCCACCTGAACGGCGACGCGGACCCGCGGGGCGCGGCGGCGGTCGCGCTCGTGACCGTTGCCCTGCACCAGTTGCAGTACGAGAGGGCGGACCGGCTGTTCGCCGACGCCTGGACGGCAGACCACGGGATCGCGTTCGCCGCGTGCGCGTTCGCGGAGATGGGCGGGCTCCGCGCCGTGCACGCCGTCACCCGCCGGCCCCCGCGGGGGAAGCGGCGAGGGAAGGGCGACGGCGGGCTCAGGTGGACGGGCGTCAAGCAGCGCCGCCCGTCCGACGCGCAGCTCGAGCCGTGGATCGAGGAGGACACCGTCCGGCGGCTGCGCGCCCGGCTCGCCGCCGCGCCGGACGACGTGTACGCGGCGGCCGTCGAGGGACTCGCGCGGCGCCGCGACCACCACCTCCGGCGGCTGATCGCCGTGTACCTCGCGCCGACCCGGCGCGACTGGGTCGAGGAGTTCTGCGCGGACCCCGGCCGGCGCACCCCGGAACGGTGGTGGATGCTGCTGTGCTCGCTGGGCGAGCCGCACCAGCCCGCCGCGCTCGGCGTGCCGCTCGACCGCCACCACCCGGCCCTCGACGTCCTCGCGACCCTCGTGGACGGCGTGGGCCCCGGTCCGGTCCTCCCGCTCCTCCTCGACGCCCTGGACGACGACTACCTCGGCAGCGACCGCGTGCTCCTCGATGTCCTCGCCGCGCTGCCGCTGGACGACGCGTTCCGGGTGCTCGTCGAGCGGGCCGGCCGCCCGGGCGTCCCGTCCGCGCTGCTCGGCGCCGCCCGCCGGTTCCCGGCCCGGGCGATGCGGCTGCTGCCGGAGGGCGACGCCCCGCAGGCCGCCGAGCTGCTCGCGGGGCACGTCCGGTCCCGTCCGGACCTCGCCGAGGGGACCCTCCCGGCGCTGTCCGGCGCGGCGGCGGTGCGGGTCCGGGAGATCCTCGACGCGGACGCGCGCGTCCCGGTCGCCACCGATCTGCCGCCGCTGCTGACCGAGCCGCCGTGGACGCGGGCCGGTGCCACCGCGAAGCCCGTCGTCATCAAGGACCTCCCGTCGCCGGGTGTCCGCGCGGTGGCCTGGGAGCCGGACGAGCGCGAGGCATGGACGTCCCGGACGCCTTACCTGTGGAAGTGGTCCGACCGGCTCGACTTCGCGAAGCTGGCCGGGAAGTTCGACAGGATCCCCCCGCACCAGCAGGTCGTCGTCCTCGTGAAGGGCCCCGAGGACGTCGCCCGCCCGCTCCTCGCGGGCTGGGAGCCCCCGCCCGCGTGGGAGCCCGCCGACTGGATGCGGATACTGGTCGGACGGTTCGGAACGGTTGCGCACGATCCCGCGCTGGCGCTCGCCCGGAACGACCCGGCGAACCTCGCCGGGGTCCTGCTGCCGCTGCTCAGCGACGAGATCGCGCGGACGATGGCGGACTGGCTCGTCCGGCTGAAGACCGCGAGCAGGACGGCCCGCGCCTGGTTCGCCCGGCACGGCGCCGCCGCCGCGCCCGCGCTCGTCCCGGACGCGCTCGGCAAGGCGGGGGCGGCGCGCCGCGCGGCCGAGCACGCGCTGCGCCTGATCGCGGACCGGGAGGGCGCGGAGCCGGTCGTCGCGGCGGCGCGCGTCCACGGGGACGCGGCGGCCGCCGCGATCGGGGCGCTGCTCGCCGCCGACCCGCTGGACGACCTGCCGAAGAAGATCCCGTCCCCTGAGTGGGTCGATCCGCGCGTCCTGCCGCGGCTCCTGCTGCGCGGCCGGACGCACGCCCTGCCCGACGAGTCCGTCGCGCATGTCCTCACCATGCTGGCGATGTCGAAGCCGGACGAGGTGTACGCGGGCGTCCGCGTGGTGCGGGAGCTGTGCGACCCGGGGTCGCTGGCGGAGTTCGGGTGGGCGCTGTTCCGCTGGTGGGAGGCGTGCGGTTCGTCCTCGAAGGAGAACTGGGCGCTGACCCAGCTCGGCCTGACGGGCGACGACGGCACCGTGCTCCGCCTCGCCCCGGTGATCCGCGCGTGGCCGGGGGAGAGCGGGCACGCCCGCGCCGTGCTCGGGCTGGACGTCCTGGCCGCGATCGGTACCGAGACCGCGCTGACGAACCTGCATTCGATCGCGCAGCGGGTGAAGTTCAAGGGGCTGAAGGCGAAGGCGCAGGAGAAGATCGAGGAGGTCGCGGCCGGTCTGGGGCTGACGGGCGACGAGCTCGGCGACCGGCTCGTCCCCGACTTCGGTCTAGACGCCTCGGGCACCCTCACGCTCGACTACGGGGCCCGGCGGTTCACGGTCGGGTTCGACGAGCAGCTCAAGCCGACGGTCACCGATGACGGCGGCACGGTGCGCAAGTCGCTGCCCAAGCCGGGCGTCAAAGACGACCCCGATCTCGCGCCCGCCGCGCACAAGCGGTTCGCGGCGTTGAAGAAGGACGTCCGGACGGTCGCGGCCGACCAGATCGCGCGGCTGGAACGGGCGATGGTGGACGGCCGGCGGTGGCCGCTCGGCGAGTTCCGCGACCTGCTGGCGGGGCATCCCCTCGTCGGCCACCTCGTCCGCCGCCTCGTCTGGCTCGTCGAGGGCGGGTCGGCGTTCCGCGTCGCCGAGGACGGCACGTTCGCCGACGCGGCCGACGAGACGCTCGTCCTGCCGGAAACCGCGCGGGTCGGTATCGCGCATCCGGTCCACCTGGGCGACGGGGTGAAGGCGTGGTCGGAAATGTTCGCCGATTACGAGATCCTGCAGCCGTTCGAGCAGCTCGCCCGGCCCGTCCACGCCCTCACCGAGGACGAGCGGGCCGGCGCCGCCCTGGCCCGCCTCGACGGCCTGAAGGTCCCGCCGGGCGCCGTCCTCGGCCTGGTGGACCGGGGCTGGGAGCGCGCCGCCCCGCAGGACGCGGGCGTCGAACCGTGGATCTCCCGCCGCGCCGGGTCCGGACGGTACGTCGTCATCGACCTCCGCCCCGGCATCACCGTCGGCCGCCCCGACGAGTTCGGCGACCAGACCCTCGGCGTCCGGATCGCCGACCGGCCCGGCGACCGGTACTCCGCCCCGGACACCGGCCCGACGTTCGGCGACCTCGACCCCGTGACCGCGTCCGAGGTCCTCGCCGACCTCGCCCGCCTCGCCGCCTCCGCCCGCTGACCCGAAGGCAGTCCCATGACACCGACGCTCCCCGAAGCCCTCACCGACCCGCCGTGGCTCCGCAAACCGAAGCGGACCGCCGACTGGAAGGCGGTGACCGTCGAGGGCCTGGAACCCCCGGCCGGGCGCCGCGTCCGCTGGGCGCCCGGCGAGCGCGAGGAGTGGTCCGCGGATCCCGGCGGCGAAGACGAAGCCCACTGGCGGGCGGAGATCGACCGGCACTTCGGCCGGTACGGGGGCGCGGACTTCAGCCGGGCCGACGTGATCGTCCGCGCGCCCGAGCATCTGGCCCGGCCCCTGCTCGCGGAGTTCGCGCCCCGCGACGACGCGAGCTTCGGGCACTGGCTGCGGCCCCTCCTCGCGCGCTGGGAGACGGACGTGTGGGATCTCGTCGTCCGGATGGCCGAGGCCCGCCCGGCCCCCAACGGCTGGGCGGCGGTCCCCCTGCTCGGCGCCGACACGGCCCGCCTCGCCGCCTACTGGCTCTACAAGCTGAAGAGGGCGCGGCACGTCGCCGAGACCTGGTTCGAGCGGCACGGCCCGCTCGCCGCCGGGTACTACCTGGTGCCGGACGCCCTCGGCGCGGCGGCCGCGCCCCGCCGGTACGCGGTCCACGCGCTGCGGCACGTCGCCGCCATGGACGCCGGGCTGGTCGTGCGCGCCGCCCGCGCCTACGGCGACGAGGCGGCCGCCGCCGTGGAGCGGATGCTGGCGGAGGCGCCGTCCGGCGTCGCCCCGGCGGAGCGTCCCCCCGCGCCGCCGAAGCGGCCCGCCTGGGCGGACGCCCCGTCGGTGCCCCGCCCGGTGCTGCGGGACGGCGGCGGCGAACTCCCCGCCGACGCGGCCCGCAACCTCGTGCTGCTCCTCGCCATCGCGGGCCGCCCCAGCGAGTACCCCGGCGCGGACGACGCCCTCGCCGAGGTCGGGGCGATCTGCGAGCCCGCGTCCCTCGCCGCGTTCGCGTGGGGCCTGTTCGAGGCGTGGCTGGACGGCGGCCGCCCGGCCCGCGACGGGTGGGTGCCGCGCGCCCTCGGCCGGTTCGGCGACGCCGGGACCGTCCGCCGCCTCGCCCCGCTGGTCCTCGGATGGACGAAGCCGGACACCGCCGATCTGAGGAGCGGCGCGCTCCGCGCGATCGTGGAGATCGGCGGGGACGCGGCGGCGGAGCACCTGAACGACATCGCGATGCGGGCGCGCACCAAGACCGTCCGGGACGCCGCCCGGTACCGCCTCGGCGGGATCGCCGAGGCGCGCGGCCTCACCGCCGAGCGGCTCGCCGACCGGCTCGCCCCCGACCTCGGGCTGGACGCCGCGGGCACGCTCGTCCTCGACTACGGCGCGCGCCGCTTCACGGCCGCCGTCGACGACCGGCTCGTGCCGTTCGTCGTCGACGAGGACGGCCGGGTCCGCAAGAGCCTCCCGAAACCGGGCGTGCGGGACGACGCCGAACGCGCGGCGGCGGCCCGGGAGCGGTTCGCGCGGCTCAAGGCCGACGTCCGCGTCGTCGGCGCCGACCGGATCGCGAGCCTCGAACACGCCATGATTGCCGGGCGGGGCTGGACGCCCGGCGAGTTCCGCGCGTACATCGCCCGGCACCCGGTCGTCCGGCCCATCGCCCGCCGCCTCGTGTGGCGGGCGGCGGACGGGACGTCGTTCCGCATCGCCGAGGACGGCACGCTCGCCGACGCCGCCGACGAGGCCGTCGACCTCCCGGCGGACTCGGAGATCACCGTCGTGCACCCCGTCCTGCTCGGCGAGGAGGAGCACAAGGCGTGGTCGGCGCTGTTCGCCGACTACGAGATCCTCCAGCCGTTCCCGCAGCTCGGACGGCCCTGCCGCGTCCTGACCGCGGACGAGCGGGGCACGGACCGCCTCGCCCGGTACGAGGGCGCCGTGCTCCCGGCCGCCGGCGCGCGGGCGCTGCTCCGCGGGGGCTGGCGCCAGGCCATGGCCAGCGGGGGCCGCCGGCCGTGGATCGCGGTCGGGGCGGGGGAGCGCGCCGTCGCCCTCGACCTCGACCCCGGTCTGCCCGAGTACGACACGTACGAGATCGAGGACCAGGAGGTCCGCGGGGTGCGGCTCGTCGGCTCCGTTTACAGCGCCTGGGTCCCGGACGGGCCGCCGCGGCTCTTCGGCGAGCTGCCCGCGGGCGCCGTCTCCGAGGCCGTCACCGCCTTCGAGGCCGCCCTGCGCGCCACCGGCTGACCGGCACCGGGGCCGTCAGGCGAACCGCGAGCTGCGCACGGGCCCGGGCGAACCGACCGGTTCCCTGGGCCCGGCGGCCGGCCACCGCGGCCGCACCGCCGCGACCAGCGCGGCCAGGGCGGCGTCCGGGTCCGGCGGGGTCGCGCCGTCGCCCTCGTCCGCGTCCGGCTCCGCCCGTACGATCTCCGCGGCGACCTCCGCCGCGGGCCGCTCGTCCGGCTCCGTCCGCTCCACCGACCCGTCCGGCGCCGCCCGCAGCCCCGCGCCCCACGGCGGGACGGCCACCTGGTGCAGCAGCCCGCTCACGTCGGCGGTGACCGGCGGCGGGTCCGTCCAGCAGGTGGCGTGCTCGAACAGCACCTGCCCCTCCGCCCGGTCCCAGAGGCCGCCGAGCGCCTCGCCGTCCGCCTCGTTCAGGTCGTAGGCGACGACGAGCGAGCCCGGCCGCTCCGGCGCGAACGGCTCCGCGGGCAGGCCGAGCAGTTCCGCGGCCGCCAGCCCGAGGATCGTGCTGGACCGGTCCGGCAGCGGCATCACCCGGTCCGGGGCGAGCCCGGCCGCGCCGAGCACCGTCCGCAGCCGCTCGACGGAGCGGCGGCACTGCCCGTACGCGTCGCCGAGGTAGGCGAACCGGCCGGTCATCCCGTCGGCGAACCCGTGCGGCGACAGCGTCAGCAGCACCGCCCCGCCGATCGCGAACTGCCAGCCCCGCAGGTCGCGGTCGTCCAGCGGCGACACCGCCCGCACCGCCCGCGCCCGGGCCAGCAGCCGGTGCAGCCGCTCCGCGGCGGGCGCCCACGTCCCGTCCGGTTCCGGCAGCCCCCGCGCCGCGTCCTCCGCGCGGGCGACGTCCCCGGCCATGAACGCGTTGTAGGCGACGAGGTACCGGTCCGGCCACGGCTCCAGCAGGGCGGCGCGGGCGTCCAGCTCCGCGACCGCCTCCGCGTGCCGGTGCTCCCGCTCCAGCGCGGCGGCCAGCTCCCGGACCAGCCCCACCTCCCCGGGCAGCAGCTCCAGCGCCGCCCGCAGCGCCGGGACGGCCAGGGCCGCCGCCCCGCGCTCGACGCACGCGTACCCGAAGTCGTACAGCTCCTGCGGGCCCGGCTCCCCGCCCCGTCCGGCCGTCCCGGCGACCGCCGCCGCGGCCTCCCGCAGATCGTCGAACCCGGACGCCGCGGCGGCGCCGCCGGCCAGCCGCGCCAGCTCCCGGAGGTCCATGCCGTCGGCGTTCGCCCGCAGGTGCCGCAGCAGCCCGGGGACGTCGCCGTTGTCGAGAAGCGCCTGCGGATCGTCCATGAGCGCGCACACTACTGCCCGGCCCGCCCCGCGATCACCCGGATTTCCCGGCGCGGCCGCCGGCGAGGCCGAAGGCGGCGCGGGTGTGGTACGCGGTCCCCAGGACGTCCTCCCAGCGGCGCGCGTACACGCCGAGGTAGTCGCGGCACGAGGCGGCCATCCGGGCGAAGCTCCAGCCGTCCTCCGGCTCGCAGCACGCGTCCGCGGGCCACGTCCACGGCTCGTCGAGCCCCGCCGCCACCAGCGCCTCGCCCACACGGATCGCGCCCGCGTACGCGCGCAGCAGGTCGAACTCCCAGTCCTCGTCGTCGGTGATGTGGAACAGGCCGAGGACGCGCAGGAGCATGTCCCGCCCGTGCTCCAGCGCCCCCGTCTCCGCGCAGTACAGCAGGTGCGCGGCGACCTCCGCCGCACCGGACGCCGTCAGGTGCGAGCGCTCGTGCACCTCCCGCGCCCGCTCCGCCCGCCCCGCCCGCAGCAGGGCGGGCAGCAGCAGGTCCTCGCGCTCGTCGCCCGGCGGCAGCGCCGCCGCCGCGGCGAACGCCTCGCCGTCGAGCCCAAGGTCGAGCCACCACCGGACGCCGCGCGCGACGCGCCCGCGCGCGGTGTGGGCGGCGGCGGACGGCAGCGCCCGGAACTCCGCCCACGCCGCCCGCGCCGCGTCCGGGTCGCCGCGCCGCGCCGCCTCCTCCGTCCGGAACCAGCGGACGTGGCAGAGGTCGTCGGTCCCGGGGCGGCATCGCGGCTCCAGCAGGTCGAGCAGGCCGCGGACCCGCCGCAGGTGCGGCCCGGGGCGCGCCAGGACCCGGTCCAGCGCGACCGGCACCGCCCGCCACAGCGCGTCCAGCCGCTCCGCCCCGAACAGGTCGGGACGCTCGCCGTGCAGCCGCAGCAGCTCCTCCACCGTCGTGAACAGGTGCTGCCGCCACCGCTCGCGGTTCTCCGGCAGCAGGTCGTCCAGCAGCGCGAACCGGGCGTCCGCGACGATGTCCGCGGCGCCCGCCGCGACCGCGTTCTGCACCACCTGCTGCGTCCGGCTGATCCGCCGCCGCGCGCTCTCGGCGGCCCGCGCCCGGCCGAGCTCGCGCCGCAGCCCGCCCGGGTCGGCGACGGCCAGGTGCGCGGCGAGCCGCGGGCCGGCGTCCCGCGCGGGCGGGGCGGACGGCGGAGGCAGCTCCAGCCGGTCGACGACGGGTTCCGCGCGGATCAGCGCCTCGACCCGCTCCGGCAGGTGCGTCGACCCGTCCATCTCGCCGATCTCGCGGGCCAGGTTCACCGCCCCCCAGTGCAACTGCGCGCCGATCTCGGCGTACGTGGTCAGCGGCAGGTAGTCGCAGTCGGGGTCGTCGCACCCGCAC
Source organism: Actinomadura sp. WAC 06369 (assembly GCF_003947565.1). Taxonomy (NCBI): domain Bacteria; kingdom Bacillati; phylum Actinomycetota; class Actinomycetes; order Streptosporangiales; family Thermomonosporaceae; genus Actinomadura; species Actinomadura sp. WAC 06369. The sequence goes on from NZ_QHJN01000025.1 coordinate 30,130, forward strand.
GGCCAGAACCACTCGCGGTCGAGCCCCGCCTCGCAGACGCGGCGGCACAGCAGCGCCGCCGCGGCCGCCGTCCACATGTGCACGGCGTACCGGCAGTCGATCCCGATCCGGCCGAGGTTGCGGTGCAGGACGTCCAGTCCGCGCTCCTCGTTGCCGGTGCGGGCGCAGAACTCCAGGTGCGCGGCGACGTCCTCGTACGTCAGCCCGCGCAGCGCGTAGGTGCGCTGGTGCGCCGCCACCGCCTCGTCGAGCCGCCCGGTGTGCAGGTACGGCATCATCAGGGCGGTCTCGTACGCGTTGTCCTCCCGCACCGGGATCTGACCGGACACCACCGGCGCCATCGCCTCGATCGCGAGGTCGTACCGCCCCAGCCGCGTCCACATGAGCGCGTTCCCGCCGGCGTGCCCGTCGGGGATGAAGTGCTCCTCCGGCGTCCCCTGCACCCGCAGCCGCCGCCACAGCCGCTCCACCTCGGGCACGTTCCCGCGGCGCGCTTCGAGGTCCATGCGGGCGTCGTCCAGCGCGTACCGCGACCAGCGCCGCTCCGGCGGGCAGTACCGCTCCAGCTCGTCGATCAACCGGTGGACGCCGTCCGCGGGCTGGACGTCCATCCGGATGTACCAGTCGAGGACGTTGTAGAACTGCGTCCACATGGCCGTGACGTGCGCGGGGCTGTAGCGGTGCGGTTCGGCGTGCCACATCAGCAGCGCCTTGCGGAGCACGCCGAGCTCCTCCCCGATGACCTCCTGGGAGCGGCGCTTCCAGCTCTTCGAGCGCAGCGCGTACCCGTAGTCGATGCGGACCTCGAACAGCGCCTCCGGGTCGCCGAGCGCCTCCGCGTCGGCCAGCACCGCCTCCATCGCGGCCACGAACACTTCCTTGCCGCCGCCCGGCTTCCCCGGTTCCAGCCGCCACGCCGCCTTGTGCCGCCGCCGCAGCTCCTCGCGGTCGAGCGCGGCCATCACCCCTCCCGGACGGCGTGCTCGACCAGCCCGAGGAACGCGCGGTTCACGCCCGCCACGTCGTCCGGCCGCAGCGGCCGGTTCCCGGTCAGCAGCGCGTACCCGTACAGCGCCTCGACCGACAGCTCCACGACCCGGACGTCCGCGGTGCTCGTCAGCCGCGCCACGACCGGGTTGCGGTGGTTGAACACCAGCCGCGGCCCGGCCCGCTCCGGCTCCCCGGTGGCGATGAAATCCGCCCAGACGCCGTCGGCGTCCTCGTCGGCGCCGTGCCCGCCCGGGTCGCCCTCCAGGTACACCACCGGCAGCGACGCGGGGGAGAACGCCCGCAGCAGCGGCGCGCAGCCGTGCCCCGCCAGGGTCCGCCGCGCGGCGTCCAGGAAGTCGCGGGCCGCGAACTCCACGCCCGGCCCCACCGGGCCGAACCGCGTCGCCAGCTCCGACGTCTCCAGCCTGCGGACGTCCAGGTCCGGGTCCAGCCGCCGCAGCCGGTTCAGGATCTCGACGTGGTAGACGTAGCCGCCGTTCACGAGCGCGATGCCCTGCGCGGCCGCGATGGCCGACAGCTGCCGGAACTCCTCCACGCGCGGCGTGTACCGGATCGAGCGGTGCCGCGCCCGCAGCTCCGCGAGCGTGACGTGCCCCTCGCTCGTCTCGAACGGGACCTGCTCGTCCACGATCCGCAGCATCTCGGCGTCGTGCACCGCCAGCGCCATCACCCCGCGGTAGTGCACCTTCAGGAAGTCCCGCATCCGGGCCGGGTCCGTCGCCGCCAGCCGCACCAGCCACGACCGCAGCGCGTCGCCGAGCCGCTCCCGCGTCACCGCCAGCAGCTCGTCGTCGTACAGCTGCTCCCGGCTCGCCGTCGGCCGCAGCTCCCCGGCGTCCACGACGCACCGGACGAAGAACGCCCACTCCGGCAGCACGCCCTCCACCCGGTCGCCCAGCAGCATCCGCTTCAGGTACACCCGGTGGGTCGCCCGCTCGCTCGGGTTGCTCTCGTACGGCAGGACGAACGCCGCGCCCCGCAGCCCCGCCTCCGGCACCTCCAGCGGGACGGCGTCGAACGGCTCCGCGCCCAGCACCCGCGTCCCGTACGCGACCAGGTCGCCGCGGCCCCGCTCCCACGGCGCCGCCGGCTCGGTGACCCGCTCGCCGTCCACCCGGACGTCGCAGGGCAGCAGCGCGCCGTAGTGCCGCACCAGCTCCCGGACCGTGGACGCCTCCAGCCAGTGCCCGAAGTCCCGCCGGGCCCGCAGCACCACGGTCGTCCCCGGCTCGTCCCGCCGCCCCGGCTCCACGGTGTAGTGCCCGTCCGCGTGGCCGCGCCACACGACCGCCGGGGCGTCCGGGACGGCCGCGCTGCGCGTCACCACCTCGATCTCGTCGGCGACGAGGAAGCACGACAGCAGCCCGATCCCGAACTGCCCGAGGAAGTCGTGCCGCGCCAGTCCCAGCTCGTCCCGCTTCGACGAATTGCCGATCGTCGCGAGCAGCTCGTGCACCTGCGGCTCGGTCAGCCCGACGCCCGCGTCGGCGACCCGCAGCTCCCCGTTCCCCGTCTCGAACCGGATCGGCGCGTCCGTCCCGGCGCCCCGCGCCGTCATCGCGTCCACCGCGTTCTGCAGCAGCTCCCGCACGTACACGCGGGGGCTGCTGTAGAGGTGCCGGCTCAGCAGGTCGACGATCCCGCGCAGATCGACGTTGAAGTTCCGCGCCCCCGTTGGCTCCTGACTCGTCATCACGTGACTGAGATGATCGCCTTCCCCGCACGGTTCCCGCGTGTTCCCCCGGCGGCCGCGCGCACGTCCGGTCGTCCTCCGGCGCGCGGCGCGCGTCGGCGGGCCGCGTCCAGGCCGCGCCGTGCCCGGCCGGGAGACCCCGCACCGGACGCTCGACCCGCTCGTGTTGATCAAGAGGGCGGGACCTGCTGGGATGCCCGGCATGGATCACGCCCGCTTCCTCGGCCACCTCGACGACGAGTTCTCCCGCTTCCGCGCGGCCGCCGCGTCCGGCCTCTCCGCTCCCGTCCCCACCTGCCCCGGCTGGACCGTCGCCGACCTGGCCCGCCACGTCGGCGAGGTGTACCTCGAGAAGGCGCGCACCGTCCGGGAAGGGGCCGAGCCCGAGCCGTGGCCCCCGCCCGGGCTCGCCGCCGAGGACCCGCTCGCCCTGCTCGACCGGTCCTACCCCGACCTGCGCGGCGAGCTCGCCGCCCGGGCGCCCGGAGACCCGTCGGTCACCTGGTACGGCCCCGACCAGACCGTCGGCTTCTGGATGCGCCGCATGGCGCACGAGACGCTGATCCACCGCATCGACGCCGAGCTCGGCGCCGGGCGCCCGGTCGGCGACGTCCCGCCCGACCTCGCCGCCGACGGCATCGACGAACTCCTCAAGGTCTGCGTGGCGTACGCCGTCGCCGAGTGGAGCGAGGAGTTCACCGGCGTCCTCGGCGGCGCCCCCGAACGGACGTACGCGCTGCGGACGGACGGCGCGGCGTGGGCCGTCCGGTCCGGCCCGGACCTGTTCGACGTCCAGGACGGCCCCGGCGGCGGCCCCGCCGACGTCACCCTCTCCGGCCCGCCGGACGCCCTGCTGCGCTGGGTCTGGAACCGCGGCGGCGACGTGCGGATCGAGGGCGACCCGAAGGCCGTCGAGGTCCTGCGCCGGTGCATCGCCATCGCCACCCAGTAGCGGCGCGCGGCGTCAGGGGCGGACGACGATCTTGCCGGTGTACCGCCCCTCGGCGAACTGCCGCTGCGCCCGGTCGATCCCGGTGAGCGGGTGCCGTCCCGCGATGCGGGGCCTGACCAGCCCGGCACGGGCGATCCGGACGAGCTCGGCGAAGTGCTCGCGGGTGTGCATCGACGAGCCGATCAGCCGCCGGTTGTGCAGGTAGAGGCGCCGCAGGTCGAACGGCACCACCGGCCCGGCGACCGCCCCGGCGATCACCCACCGCCCGTCGTCCGCCAGCAGCGGCAGCAGCCGTTCGAGCAGGGGGCCCCCGGCGACGTCCGCGACCACCGGGAGCCCGGCGGGGCACAGCGACCGCACCCGCGCGGCGAGGTCGTCCTCGTCGCGGGCGACGACGTGGGCCGCGCCGGCGGCGGCGACCTCCGCGGCCCGGGCGCGGCCCGTCACCGCGACGACGGCGGCGCCGCGGGCCGCCGCGAGCTGCACCAGCGCCAGCCCCACCCCGCCGGACGCGCCGGTGACCAGCACCGTCTCCCCGTCCCGGAGCCCGACGCGTTCGAGCATGCCCATCGCGGTGCCGTACGCCACCGGCAGGCACGCCAGCTCCTCGTCCGAGAGCGGCGACCCGGTCATGTCGTGGGCCCGGTCCGCCCGCACCGCGACGTACTGGGCGAACCCGCCGTCCGCCTCGCTGCCCAGCAGCCCGACGGGCGGCGCCTGCGCGCCCTCGTCCCGGTACAGCGCCGGATCGACCAGCACCCGCCGCCCGACGAGGTCGCCGGGCGCGCCGGGGCCGGCGGCGGCGACCGTCCCGGCGATGTCGCCGCCCTGGATGCGGGGGAACGCGATGGGGCCCCGCCACCCCGCGCGGGCGTCCGGCCGCCCCGGCAGCCCGTAGGCGCCCTTCCGGGTCCAGATATCGGTGTTGTTCACCGCCGCGGCGCTCACCCGCACCAGCACTTCCCCGGACCCCGGCCGCGGAACGGGCACATCGTGACGCACCCGCAGGACATCCGGCTCCCCGTGGCCCACCAGAACGGCGGCCGTCATCAGTTCGTCCACGCATCGACCCTGCCATGGGCCTGACCTGGACGAGCGCACCGGCACGCGCCCGGGGACGGCGGGCCGCCGCGGCGCCCGCACGGCCTTGCCGACCGGGGCCGGCGCCCCCCACGGTCCCGGCCGTGCCCGCCTTCGGGCGGCCGGTCTAAGTTATGGCGATGCAGCCCGATCTGCCGCAGAAAGCGGCGAACGAACTCCGGCCCCGCCGCGCCTGGTACGCCGCGGCGGCCGCGATCGCCGTCGTGCTGACCGTGCTCGGCACGGTCATCGGCGCGTACCGGCTCGACGGCGCGATCGGCGCGGTCGACACCGGCGACCGGTTCGCCAACGGCGACACCGTCACCCTGCGCCTCGACCCGGGGAGCGACAAGGCGATCTGGGTCATGTACCCGGGCCGGTCGCCCGGCCCGACGTGCGGCATCACCGGGCCGGGCGACCCCCGCCTCACCGACCCGGGGACCGACGTGTTCCTCACCCGCGACGAGACCTGGGCGCTGCTCTACACCATCGACGTGACGCGGGCGGGCGACCACGAGATCACCTGCTCGTCCGACGCGCTGTCCCGGTACGCGATCGGCGACCCGTCCGGCGGCCTCCTCGCGCTGGGCGGCGGCCTGCTTCTCGCCGCCCTTCTCCCGGTCCTCGGGATCGGCACCGGCGCCGCCATCGCCCTCGTCACGGCCCTCCGCCGCCGGGCCCACCGCAAGCGCCTGCGCGCCGACGTCTTCGAGCGCGAGGACCCGGCAGGGGACGTCCGCCGCGACGGCGGCCGCGTGGCGGGCGGGCACGAGGACGGTCATGCCCGTGCCGAACACGCGGCGGAGCCGGGCCGGTTCGCCGTCGAGGACGCACGGGGCGTCCGGGCAGAGGGACCCCGGAAGGGACGTGCCGGACGGCGTGGTCAGCGGGGAGCCGGCGTAGCGGAACGGCTCGGCGAGCTTCCCGGAGTCGATGGCCGCGCGGGCGTCCGGGTCGTGCGGCGCCCGCTCCAGCGTGCGGGCCCGCCGCTCCCGCTGCTCCGGCGTCTGCGGGACCAGGAACTCCATCGTGCGGGCCGTCACCCGCAGGTTCTCCAGCGCCGCCGCGCGGCGTTCGGCGTCGTAGGTGTCGAGCAGGGCGTCGGGCGCGCCGTGCCGGTGCGCGAAGGCCAGCTTCCAGGCGAGGTTCTCGGCGTCCTGGACGCCCGAGTTGAGGCCGCGCGCGCCGAACGGGGCGAAGACGTGCGCCGCGTCGCCCGCCAGGAACGCGCGCCCCGCGCGGAACGCCGCGGCGCACCGCTGGTGGAACCGGTAGGCGGTCGTCCAGACCAGCTCGTACGGGGCGTCGCCGACGATCCGGCGGATCCGGGCGTCGAGGGCGCCCGACGCGCGTTCGGCGTCCAGGTCGAAGTCCTCGGGCACCTGCCAGTCGATGCGCCACACCGAGTCGGGGCACTGGTGGACCAGCACCTGCCGGCCGGGGTTCCACACCGGGTCGAAGTGGAAGCGGCGCTCGTTCGGGAACGGCAGGTCGGCGCGGACGTCGCAGATGAGGAAGCGGTCGTCGAACGAGCGGCCGGGCCACGCGACGCCCAGCAGGCGTCGGACGGTGCTGTGCGCGCCGTCGGCGCCGACGGCGTGGCCGCCGCGCACGCGGACCCCGTTCGCGGCCGTCACCTCGACGCCCGCGGCGTCCTGCTCCAGCGCGACGACCCGGTGCCCGTAGCGCAGGTCGACCAGCGGTTCGGCGGCGGCGAGGCCGCACAGGCGCCGCTCCACCTCGGACTGCGAGATGTTGATCCACGGCGGCGTCACGCCCTCGCCCGGGTCGGGGAACGACACCGCGAACAGCTCGGTGCCGCGGTAGAAGGTGCGCCCCGTCGTCCAGGTGACCCCGCGGGCGACGAGGTCGTCGCCGCAGCCGGCGCGGCCGAGGACGTCCAGGACGTCCCGCTGGAAGCAGATCGCGCGGGACCCGGTCGTCTCGCGGCGGTCCGCGGCCTCCAGCAGGACGCTGGACACCCCGGACCGGGCCAGCAGCAGCGCGGTGACGAGACCGACCGGGCCGGCGCCCGCGATGACGACGTCGGCCTCGGAGCTCATCCCGGGCCGCCCGGTCTCCGGGCCGCCCGGTCGCGCGCATCCCCCCACGCCCGGCTGCCTACCCGCCCGCCGCCGGATCAGCCCCCCGCCGGTCAGGTCCGGGCGGCGTCGAGGGCGCGCAGGGCGTCGGCGACGAGGTCGGCGGTGTCCTCCACGCCGACCGAGAAGCGGACGAAGCCCGGTTCGACCGCGTCGCCGCCCCACCGGCCGCGCCGCTCCGCCGAGCTGTGCACGCCGCCGAAGCTCGTCGCCTGCGTCACCAGCGCGAGGGCGCCGAGGAACCGCTCGGCGAACTCCTCGTCGGGCAGCGTGAACGACACGATGCAGCCGAACCGCTTCATCTGCCGGGACGCGAGGGCGTGCGACGGGTCGTCCGGCAGGCCCGGGTACCGCAGCCCCGACACCTCGGGACGGTCGCGCAGCGCCTCGGCGAGCGCGAGCGCGTTCGCCGACTGCCGGTCCAGCCGCAGCTGCAGGGTCGCGAGGGACCGGTGCGCCAGCCACGCCTCCATCGGCCCCGGGATCGCGCCGACCGTCTTGCGCCACCACCGGACGCTCTCGGCCAGCCCCGGGTCCCGGGTGGCGACGTGCCCGAGCAGGAGGTCGCCGTGGCCCGTCATCGCCTTGGTGTCGCTGGCGACGGAGAAGTCGGCGCCGAGGTCGAGGGGGCGCTGCCCGAGCGGGGTGGCGAGGGTGTTGTCGACGGCGACGAGGGTGCCGCCCGCGTGCGCCGCCTCGACGATGCGGGCGACGTCGCACACGTCCAGGTTCGGGTTCGAGGGGGTCTCCAGCCAGACCAGGCGGGCCCCGTCGAGCAGGTCGAGCTGGGCGTCGCGGGCCGTCGGGCCCATCCGGACCTCGACGCCGTAGGACTCCAGCCGGTCCCGCAGCGACCGCGTCGTCTGGTAGCAGTCCGTCGGCAGGACGACCGCGTCGCCCGCCCGCGCCTGGGAGAGCAGCACCGCCGCGATCGCCGCCATGCCGGACGAGAACACCGACACCTCGGCGCCGCCCTCCAGCTCGCCGATGGCGGTCTCCAGCAGCGTCCACGTCGGGTTGGCGTCGCGGCCGTAGGTGTAGGGCCCGGCCGGTTCGCCGGGCAGGTGGTAGTGCGCGGCGAACGCCGGTCCCGGCAGCGTCGGCGCGAACTTCTCCGCGGGCGGGCGTCCCGCGCCCACCGCCAGGGTCCCGTCCCCGATCTCCACTCCGACCTCCTCTTTCGCGGGACCGCCATCGTCCCGCATCCGGCCGCCGGGCGTTCCGGTGGCCCCGCCGACGTCGGCGGCATGCCCTACGTTGACCCGCTATGAAGGATCAGCAGAACTCCGTGGCGCCGGACGAGGACGTGTTCGACTTCCCGAAGGCGTGGCTCCGGTACATCCACCCCCGCAGGGGCGGCGTGCCCGCGGCGGTGAAGCCCGCCGGCCCGGCGGAGGCGCGGAGCCTCATGCGGGCGCCCGCGGGGGAGGGGGAGTCCGTCGACGCGGCCCGGCGGTACCTCGCCGGGGAGCCCGACCCGGTGGGGGCGGCGGCGGTCGCGGCCGCCGCGGTGAAGGCGGAGTGGAAGTACGAGCGCAAGGCGGTGACGTTCCGGACGCTGGTCGACGCGTGGGTCGCCGAGCACGGGCTCGCCTTCGCCGCCGAGGCCGTCGTGGAGCGGTGCAAGGCGGTGCTGGCCGCCGACCGGCGGTTCCACAACGGGACGCGGATGCCCCGCGGCCTGGGCGAGCCCGAGCAGGAGGCGCTGTGGCGGGTGCGGGCGTTCCTCGCGGCGGCCGACGACGCCGGGTACGCGGCGGCGGCCGAGCGGCTGGACGCCGTCCACTGGCCGGCCGAGGAGGAGATGCTGGGGGCGTGGATCGTCGCGTACCTCCTTCCCGACCGGCAGGACCGGGTCGACGACCTCCTCGCCGCCGGACCCCGCTGGGAGCGGCTCGATACGCTGGTGCTGTGCTCGCTGGGGCGGCCGTCCCAGCTCGACGGGCTGCTGCCGCGCTCTCGGCGGGCCCGGGTGTCCACCGGCACGATCGCGACGCTCGCCGACGGCATCGGCACGGCCGTGCTGGCGTACCTGCTGAACGCGGTGGCGGACGGCCGGCAGGGCGGCGAGCTCCGCAGGTGCGTCTTCGACGCGGTGGCCGTGCTGCCGACCGACGACGCGTTCCGCGCGCTGCTGGACCGGCGGGACGACCGGCACGGCCGGGGCGCGCTGATGGACGCGATGCGGCGGTTCCCCCACCGCGCCGTGCGCCTCCTGGCGGACGCCGGCGACCGCGACGCGGCCGAGCTGCTCGACGGGCACGTCCGCGCGCACGCCGACCTGGTCGCGGCCGCGCTGCCGGACCTGCCGGACGGCGCCCGCGCCGCCGTCGAGCCGATCCTCGCGGCGATGGCGCCGCGCGTCCCGGAGGCGCCGGCCGCCGACCTCCCGGCGTGCCTGACCGCGCCGCCGCCCTGGAAGCGGCCGGTGAAGCCGGCGGCGCCCGGCCTGGAGCCGCCCGCGCCGCGCGTCGCCTGGCCCGCCGGGATGCGGGAGGCGTGGCTCGCCGCCGACACGAGCGAGATGGAGCGGCTCGTCCCCGAACCCGACTGGGCGGACCTCGCCGCCGGGACGGACCGGTTCCTGGGACGTATGCAACTGGGCAACCTGCTGCTGTTCGGGCCCGAGGACGTCGTCCGCCCCGTCCTGCCCAAGCTGGTGCGCTTCGCGTACGCCGAGAGCTGGATGAAACCGGTCGTCGCCCGGTACGGCGTCGACGCCCACGACCTGGTGGTCCGGGCGGCCGGGCTGTACCTGCCGTTCCTGAGCGCCCCGGTCGCGGCGGGCGCCGCCGACGACCTGCTCCGCGGAGGCGAGAGCGCGGCCACGGCCGTCGCCTGGCTGGACCTGCACGGCACCGACGCCGTCCCGTACCTCGCCCCGGCCGCGCTGGGCCGGCCGGGCAAGCCGCGCCGGGCCGCCGAGCACGCGCTGCGCCGGCTCGCCGCCCGGCACGGCGCCGACGCGGTCGCCGCCGCGTGCCCCGGCGCGGCGGACGAACTGCGGACGCTCCTCACGGCGCACCCGGTGCAGACCGGCTTGGTCAAACGGCCCGCGGTCGGCGACTGGGTGCGGCAGGCGGCGCTGCCGCAGGTGCTGCTGCGCGGCGGGGACCGCGCCCTCCCGGAGGCCCACGTCCCGCGGCTCCTGGAACTGCTGGCCCTGCCCGTCCCGTACGGCCTGGACGAGCTGCGCGCGGCGTTCGAGCCCGCGTCGCTCGCCGAACTGGGCTGGAGCGTGTTCGCCCACTGGCTCGACCTCGGCCGCCCGTCCAAGGAGAGCTGGGCCCTCGCCCAGCTCGGCGGCTCCGGCGACGACGAGGCGGTCCGGCGGCTCGCCCCGCTGATCCGGGCGTGGCCGGGGGAGGGCGGCCACAAGTACGCCGTCACCGGCCTGGACGTCCTCGCGGGCATCGGTTCCGACGTCGCGCTGATGCACCTGCACTCGATCTCGCAGAAGGTGAAGTTCAAGGGGCTGCGGGCCCGCGCGCAGGAGAAGATCGCCGAGGTGGCGGAGGCGCGCGGGCTGTCCCTCGACGAGCTCGCGGACCGGCTCGTCCCGCACTTCGGCCTGGACGCGGACGGGTCGATGGCGCTCGACTACGGTCCGCGGCGGTTCACGGTCGGGTTCGACGAGCAGCTCAAGCCGTTCGTGGTGGACGAGGCGGGGAAGGTCCGCAAGGCGCTGCCGAAGCCGGGCGCGAAGGACGATCCGGAGCTGGCGCCCGCCGCCCACAAGGCGTTCGCCGCGCTGAAGAAGGACGTCCGGACCGTCGCGGCCGACCAGCTCCGCCGCCTCGAACGCGCGATGGTCGAGGGCCGCCGCTGGACGCCGGACGAGTTCCGCGCGCACCTCGTCCGGCACCCGCTCGCCGGGCACCTCGCCCGCCGCCTGGTGTGGCTCGCCGACACCGCGGACGGGACGGCGTCGTTCCGCGTCGCCGAGGACGGGACGCTCGCCGACGCCGACGACAAGACGTTCGACCTCGCGGAGTCGGCCCGGGTGGGGATCGCGCACCCGCTCCACCTCGGGGACACCCTTCCGGTTTGGCGGGAGGTGTTCGCCGACTACGAGATCCTGCAGCCGTTCGAGCAGCTCGCCCGTCCCGTCCACGCGCTGACCGACGCGGAGCGGGAGAGCGGGCGGCTCGAGCGGTTCGAGGGGCTGGAGGTGCCGTTCGGGACGGTCCTCGGGCTGGAGAAGCGCGGCTGGGAGCGCGCCGAGCCGGGGGACGGCGGCAGCCAGGAGTACATGTCCCGGAGGGCCGGCGCCGACCGGTACACCGTCGTCGACCTGTACCCCGGCTTCAGCATCGGTGTCCCGGACGCGACCGGCGACGTGCAGCTCCTCGAGCACGTGCGGTTCGCGGCCGAGCCCGGGCGGTACTGGGGGGCGCGGAGCACCCCGCCCCCGCTGGGCGACCTCGACCCGGTGGCGGCGTCCGAGATCATCGCCGACCTGGAGACGCTGCGCGATGCCGCCCGCTGACCTTCCGGTTCGCTCCGTTCTCGACCAGTTGATCCCTTACGGTGAGGGCACATGAACGATCGGCTCCAGGTCCCGCCCGACGAGGACCTCCTGACCCTGCCGGACGAGTGGCTGCGGTCCGTGCACCCCCGGCGCGGCGGCGCCCCCGTTTGCGAGCCCGAGGCCGACCCCGGCGCGCCGGAGGCCGCCGCGCGGCTGGTCGCCGGGAGCGAGGGCGTCGTCGAGGCGATGCTGGCGGGCGGCCGCCCGACCGCGGAGATCGCGGAGGCCGTCCGGCGGCACCGGGACGGGACGCCCGACCCGGTGGGCGCCGCGGTGGTCGCGAAGCTCGTGCGGCACGCCGTGGGAGACCTCAAGACGCCGGTGTGGCGCACGTTCGTCGACGCCTGGACGGTCGCGCACGGCCCCGGGTTCGCCGGGCGCGCCCTCCTCGAGACGTCCCGGACGACCGTCAGGACGATGGCCGGGGGCGGCGGGTGGCGCGGCCGGTTCACCGTCCGCGCGGCGCGCGACGACGGGGACCCGAACCGGCCCGGGCCGCTCCCGCTGCGGCGGGTGCGGGGCCTGCTCGCCGCGGCCGGCGACGCCGAGCAGGAGGCCCTCGACCCACACCGCGCCACCCCGGCGACGCGGCTCCTCGCCGCCTACCTGGTGCCGAACCGGCACGACTGGGTGGCGGAGTCCCTCGCCGAGGCCGACCGCCGCAGGTACAAACCGCTCGCGCTGTGCTCGGCGGGGACGGCCGAGCACCTGCGCACCGCGAACGTCACGCTCTCCTGGGGCGAGGCGAGCAGAGACGTGCTCGCCACCCTCGTCGACGGCCTCGGCCCGGACGTGCTGCCGTTCCTCCTGGAGAGCCTCGAAGCCGGCCACCTGGACAGCCGCGACCGCGAGCAGATCTTCCGGGCCGTGGCGCTGCTGCCGTCCGACGCGGCGTTCGAGGCGCTGCTGGACCGCCGCGCCGACAAGTACGCGCGCCGCGCGCTCCAGGAGGCGATGCGGCGGTTCCCCGTGCGCGCCATGCGCCTGCTCGCGGGCCGCGGCCTCGCCGAGCAGCTGGGCGACCACGTCCGGACGCACCTCGACACGGCCGTCGCCGCCCTGCCGGCGCTCCCCGGGCCGGTGCGCGCGGCCGTCGAGCCGTTCACCGAGACGGCCGCCCGCGTTCCCGACGCGCCCGCCGCCGAGATCCCGGCGGTGCTGGCCGCGCCGCCGTGGGACGGGCCGCCGGAGACGTTCCGGGCGGACGTCCCGGTGCCGCCCGTCCGGGCGCGCTGGCCGGAGGGGCTCCGCGAGGCGTGGCTCGCGGCGGACGTCGCCTCCGTCGTGCCGTCGGACGACCGGTACCGGAAGGTCCTCACGGCGGACGGCCCCGCGTCGGAGGAGGCCCGCGAGCTGCTGGCGAAGGGCGCCTGGCTCGCGGCCGGCGACGGGGACTGGCGCCGGGCCGTGGTGGCGCGGCACGGGACCGCGACCCTCGAGCGAGTGCTCTGGTACGCCGGCCACTCCCCTTGGGAGTACGCGGACCTGCTGGTGCCGTTCTTGAGCTGCGGCATCGCCGAGTTCATGTGCGACCGGCTCGCCCGGGAGGACGGCAGCGGCCGGCGGGCGGCGGACGCGTGGCTCCTCCACCACGGGCTCGACACCGTGCCGTACCTCGCGGTGCGGGCGCTCGGCAAGGCCGCGAAGAAGCGGGGGCAGGCCGAGCGGGTGCTGCGCCGGCTCGCCGCCGAGCACGGCCCGGACGCGGTCGCCGCCGCCTGCCCGGAGGCGTCCGGCGGGCTGCGCGCGATGCTGGCGGCCCACCCGGCGCGGACGGGCCTGGTCAAGCGGCCGGAGGCGGGCGCCTGGGCGGACCCGTCCGTGCTCCCGCAGGTCCTGCTCAAGGACCGGGAGCGCGCGGTCCCGGCGCGGGAGACCCGGGCCCTCCCTCGCCGACTTCGGCCGGGCCCTCTTCCGCCGGTGGCGGGACGCGGGCGCGCCGCCGAAGGAGGCGTGGGCGCTGACGCAGCTCGGCCGCACCGGGGACGACGAGACGGTGCGGATGCTTTCCCCGGTGATCCGGGCGTGGCCGGGGGAGGGCGGCCACAGGAACGCCGTCACCGGCCTGGACGTCCTTGCCGAGATCGGCACCGGCCTGGCGCTGTCGCACCTGGACTCGATCTCGCGGAAGGTGAAGTTCAAGGCGCTGCGGGCCCGCGCGCAGGAGAAGGTGCAGGAGGTGGCGGACGGCCTCGGCCTCACCGCCGAGCAGCTCGCGGACCGGCTCGTCCCGGCGTTCGGCCTGGACGCGGACGGGGCGATGACGCTCGACTACGGTCCGCGGCGGTTCACGGTCGGGTTCGACGAGCAGCTCAAGCCGTTCGTGGTGGACGAGGCGGGCAAGGTCCGCAAGGCGCTGCCGAAGCCGGGCGCGAAGGACGATCCGGAGCTGGCGCCCGCCGCCCACAAGGCGTTCGCCGCGCTGAAGAAGGACGTGCGCGGCGCCGCGTCCGACGCGCTGCTCCGCCTCGAACGCGCGCTCGTCACCGGGCGGCGCTGGACGGCGGCCGAGTTCCGCACGTACCTGGTCGGGCACCCCCTCGTCGGGCACCTGGCCCGCCGCCTGGTGTGGCTGGCGGAGGACGGCGGCGGGACGGCGTCGTTCCGGGTCGCCGAGGACGGGACGTTCGCCGACGCCGCCGACGAGACGTTCGTCCTTCCGGAGGCGGCCCGGGTGGGGATCGCGCACCCGCTCCACCTCGGGGACTCCCTTCCGGCGTGGGCGGAGGTGTTCGCCGACTACGAGATCCTGCAGCCGTTCGAGCAGTTGACCCGGCCCGTCCACGTCCTGACCGACGCGGAGCGCGAGGGCTACCGGCTGGAGCGGTTCGAGGGCCTCGACGTCCCGTTCGGGACGCTGCTGGCGCTCGTCCGCCGGGGGTGGGAGCGCGGGCAGCCGCTGGACGCCGGCCTCGAACGGTGGATCTCCCGGCGGGCCGACGGATGGCACCTCGTCATCAACCTGTCGCCGGGGATAGCGGTCGGCGCCGTGGACGCGACCGGCGACACCCAGCGGCTCACGGCCGTCTGGCTCGCCCCCCGGCCGGACGACCACCGCCCCTCCCCGCCCGCGCCCCTCCGCCTCGGCGACCTGGCCCCGGTCACCGCGTCGGAGATCCTCACCGACCTGGCGGCGCTCGCCGGCGCGGCGGTCTGACCGCCCGCCCGCGAGCCCCGCGTGGACGCCGCCCGGGTCGGCCGTCGTCGGCGGGCGGCGTCCACGCGAACGCCAGGGACGCGCCGGTGATCGCGGCGAGGGTGCCGACCAGGAAGCCGCCCAGGTTCGTCAGGACGAACGCGGCGAGGGCGGCGAGGACGGTCAGCAGCGCGACGGGGACGCGCTGCTCGGGCGCGAACCAGAGCGCCGCGCCCAGCGCGGCGAGGAAGAGGCCGAGCAGGAAGGCGGCGTAGCCCCCGACTCCGGTGTGGACGATCAGCCCGGTGCCGGCCACCGGCACCAGCAGGATCTCGGCGCCCGCCGCGGCCACCAGCAGGCCCGCGGCGAAGGGGCGGCGGGCGCACCACGCCGCGGCGGCGCGCCGCCCCGCGGGCAGGCGGCTCAGAAGCATGCCGGGACGTCCCGCCCGAAGGAGACGTCCAGGCCCGTCACCTGGAACGAGCCGCCCGCCACCATCCAGGCGTCGGCCTTGACGTCGGTGACGGTGAAGCCCCCGGCGCCGACGCCGAAGTCGCCGGGGGAGCCGTCGGCGGGGGTGCCGGTGCCGAGCCCGCCCGCGTCCCGGTTCAGCAGCAGGGACGTGAAGTCGACGTCGGCGTCGACATGGGTGGCGGAGATGCTGAGGCCGGTGATCTGCGAGGCGCGGGCCGGGTCCGTCGCGCCGAGCCGCACCGTGTAGCGGCCGAGGGGCGTGTCGACGTGCGCGGACTGGCACAGCCCGCGGGCCCGCGCCGAGCGCATCGTCAGCACCATGACCGGGTGGTCGGCGCCGTCGGCCGTGCGGACGACGGCCGGGTGCAGGCCGAAGCCCTGCCCCGACAGCTCGTCGGCCGACACCTGCATCTGCCGCCCCGACACCGCGAACGACGCGGGCAGCGCGCCCTGCGCCATTCCGAACGCCAGGACCGCGAGGGCGCCGACGGCCGGCACGAAGAGCACCAGAAAGCGGCGCAACGGGGCGAGTGGTCGCGTCATCGCGGGCGTCCTTCCCGGTAGCTGCCCGGCTTGGGTCTTTGATCGACCCGCCGATGGCTCTCCATGACGATATCATTACCCTTAGTGACCGAAGGGGAGCGGATGGATCTCGTGCGGTGCCTGCGTGAGCGGAGCGAGCGGTACGGGGACGAGCGGTGGTTCGCGTTCGTCGCTTCCCGGGGCGGGAAACTGGTCGAGACCCGCCGTCTGACGTACGCCGGACTGGACGGGCGGGCGCGGGCGCTGGGCGCGCGGCTGGCCGCGCGCGGCGCGCGCGGAGAACCCGTCGTCCTGCTGCATCCGACCGGGCCCGAGTTCCTCGTCGCCTTCTTCGGCTGCCTGCACGCCGGGGCGGTCGCCGTGCCGGCGCCGCTCCCCGCGCTCGATCCGCGCGCGTTCGCCCGCGCCGAGGGCGTCCTCGCCGACACCGGCGCCCGGCTCGTCCTGACCGACGCGGCGAACCTCGCGATGCTGGACGAGTGGCTGGCGCGGACCGGCCTGCGCGGCCGCGTGCGCTGCGCGGCGACCGACGCCCCGCCGACCGATGCCGTGCCGAGCGATGCCGCGGCCGGCGCCGTCCCGCCGGGACGCGGCGGCGCCGGGCAGAACGACGTGGCGTACCTGCAGTACACGTCCGGATCGACCAGCCGCCCGCGCGGCGTGATGGTCACCCACGGCAACGTCCTCGCCAACTGCGCCGCCATCACCGCGGGCCTCGGCGCGGCGGCGGGCCGCGTGGCGACCGGGTGGCTGCCCCACTTCCACGACATGGGCCTGGTCGGCATGTACCTGCACGCCCTCGTCGCGGGCCGCGACCTGGTCGCGGCCTCCCCGACGGCCTTCCTCGCGCGCCCGGCGCTCTGGCTGGAGATGATCGACCGGTACCGGGCCGGGTGGACGGTCGCGCCCGACTCCGGGTACGAGTGGCTGGCCCGCCGCTGCCGCCCCGAGGACGCGCGGGGCCTGGACGTCTCGTGCCTGCGGCGCGCGGTGGTCGGCGCGGAACCGGTCCGGCCCGCGACCCTCGACGCGGTCGCCGGGCGGTTCGCCGCCATCGGCTGGGACCGCCGGTGCTGGACGCCCGCGTACGGCCTGGCGGAGGCGACGCTGATGGTGAGCATGACGGCGGCGGGCGGCCCGGTCGCCGGCCGCTTCGGCACGGCGGCCCTGCAGGCCCGCAGGGCCGTGCGCGCGGACGGCGCCGACCCGCGCGCCGACCCCTGCACCGAGCTCGTCGCCGCGGGCCGTCCGTCCGGCGCGGAGGTGCGGATCGTCGACCCGGAGACGCGCGCCGAACTGGGGGAGGGCCGGGTCGGGGAGATCTGGGCGGCGGGGGCGGGGGTGGCCCTCGGCTACCGCGGCGACGAGCGGGCGACCGGGCGCACCTTCCGCGCCCGCCTGCGCGACGGCCGCGGCCCGTTCCTGCGCACCGGCGACCTCGGCTTCGTCCTGGACGGCGACCTGTACGTGACCGGACGCCTGAAGGAGATCGTCATCGTCAACGGCCGCAACGTCCACCCCTACGACCTGGAGGAGGCGGGGCGGCGCGCGCACCCGGCGGCGGGCGCGGGCGCCGCGTTCGCCGTGCGGGACGGCCGCGAGCACCTCGTCCTCGTCCAGGAGGTCCGGGCGCGGAACGGGGAGCCGCTCGCGGAGGCGGCGCGGCGGATCCGGCGCGCGGCGAGCGGCGCGGCGGGCGTCCCGGTGAGCGTGGTGCTCGTGCGCCGCAACGGCGTCCCGCGCACCACCAGCGGGAAGGTGCAGCGCGCCCGGACGCGCCGGGAGTGGCTCGGCGGGCGCCTCACGGTCCTGCACGCCGACCTCGCCCCGGACGTCGGCGCCCTGCTGGACCGGGTCAGCGGCACATGAAGTCGCGGAGCTCGACCAGGAACCGGTAGCCGGTGTCCTCGAGGACGTAGTGCCCCGCGTCCTCGTAGGCGTGCGTCCGCGCGGCGGGGAAGCGCCGCCGCCACTCGTCCAGCATCGCCCGGTCGAGGACGACGTCCCGCAGCCCCCACCCGATGAGGACGGGCAGGTGCGCGAACGCGGCGAGCGCCTCGCCCGCGCCGTGCAGCAGCGGCCACGCCGGGTCGCCCGGCCGCAGCGGGACGTCCTGGACGAACCGCTGGATCGCGCGGCGGTTCGCGGGGTCGGCCGTCGGCGCGAGGAACGCGGCCCGGACGGCTTTCGGCATCGGGCGCCGCACCCCCAGCGGCGGCAGGGTCGCGAGCCGCGCGAACAGGTTGTGCCGCAGGAACATCCGCTCGCCGAGCCGGGTGTCGCGCAGCACCCGGAACGGGACGCGCAGCGGCACGCGGACCCGTTCGCCGTGCGGGTTCGGGAAGGCGGCCGTGTTGAGGACGACGAGGCGCTCCACGCGCTCGGGGCGCCGGGCGGCCCACGCCGCGCCGATCGGGCCGCCCCAGTCGTGCATCGCCAGCGTCCAGCCGCGTTCCGGGGCGCCCCGCTCGGCGATCAGGTACTCGACCAGGGCGTCGAGGTCGTCGACCCGGGAGGCCAGCGTGTAGGCGTACCGGTCCTCGCCGGGCTTGTCGGACAGCCCCATCCCGACGTGGTCGGGCGCGACGCAGCGGAACCGGTCGCGGAGCGTCAGGATCGGCCACCGCCACAGGTAGCTCCACGACGGGTTGCCGTGGACGAACAGGACCGGCGGCCCCGAGCCCTCGTCCACGTAGTGGAGCCGGACGCCGCCGAGGTCGAGCCGGTGGGACGCGAACGGGTACTCCGGGAACCGGTTCACCGGGCCGCCCGCAGCGGCCGCCGCTCCAGGTGCGCGGCCAGCCGCGCGAGGCCCGTCGCGGTGTCCACGGACGGGCGGTAGCCGAGGTCGCGGCGCGCGGCCGAGAGGTCGAACCAGTGCGCGGTGGACGCCTGGTTCACCAGGAAGCGCGTCAGCGGCGGCTCGCCCCGCACGCCGGGCACCCGGTACGCGGCCTCCACCAGCGCCCCCGCGGCGTAGGCGGGCCGGACGAACGGGAGCCGCCGCGTCACCGGCGGCAGCCCCGCCGCCGCCAGCAGCGAGTTCAGCCACGCCCCCATGCCCCGCGGCTCGCCCTGGCTGATGAAGTAGGCGCGGCCGACGAGCGGCGACCCCGGCTCCAGCAGGTCGAGCGCGCGGACGTGCGCCTCGGCGGCGTTGTCGATGTAGACGGTGTCGACCGGTTTGTCGGTCCTGCCGAGGAGCCAGAGCCGGTGCCGCCGCGCGGCGAGCCGGGGCAGGAAGTGCGGGTCGCCCGGCCCCCAGATCAGGTGGGGCCGCAGCGCCACGGCCGGGACGAGCCGCCCCGCCGCGCCCAGCACCAGGCCCTCGGCCGCGGCCTTCGTGCGCGGGTACGCGGCCAGGAAGCGCCGCGCGTACGGGACGGACTCGTCCACGCCCGCCAGGTCGCGGCCGGCGTGCACGACGCTCGGCGACGACGTGTGGACGAGCCGGGCCCCGGCGCGCGCGCACGCCTCCAGCACGTGCCGCGTGCCGTCCACGTTGACGTGCTCGTAGTCGCGGGCGCGGCCGCCGACGCCCGCCTTCGCGGCGCAGTGCACGACGGCGTCGCACAGCTCCGCCGCGGCGAGCACCGCGCCCCGGTCGCGGACGTCGGCGAGGTGCTGGACGACGCCGAGCTCGTCCAGCGCGGCGGACCGGTGCCGCTGCAGCGCGTGCACCGTGTCGCCGCGCTCGGCGAGGCGCCGGCACACGGCCGCGCCGAGGAACCCGCCGCCGCCCGTCACCAGGACCTTCACCGCGCCTCCCCGGCCCGCCGGCGCGCCGGGTCGCGGGCCTCCTCGCGGGCGGTCTCGCGCGCCGCCCACAGCGCCAGCTCGTTCCGGCGGATCTTGCTGTTGTGCCGCACGTCCACCGGGAACCCGTAGTTGAACAGGACGTCGCGGATCGCGGCCGTCCCCGGCCGCCGCGCCGCGACCGCGAGCAGCTCGGCCCGCAGCCGCGCCCGCTGCGCCCGCCCGGTGCCCGGTTCGGGCTCCACCACCAGGACGGGGCGCTGCCGGGGCGGCGACCCGAGGCCGACGAGGGCGGAGCGGCGCACCCCCGGCACCGTGTCGAAGACCGGCTCGACGTGGTCGGTGTACAGCTCGCCGCCGTCCGCCGTCCGGACGCGCTCGTCCTTGCGGCCCGCGAACCACAGCCGGCCCTCCGCGTCGACGCGGCCGAGGTCGCCCATGCGGTGCACGGTCCGGTCGCCGTCGGCGATGCGGGCGCGGGCGGTGGCGCCCGGCCGCTCCAGGTACGGGTCCGCGACGGTCGGCCCGGCGACGGTGATCTCGCCGATCGCCCCGTCCGGGACGAGCAGCTCGTCGCTCCACTTGCGGATCGGCTCGTCGGTCACCGCGATGACGCGGACGAGCTGGCCCGGCAGCGGCCGGCCGAGGCAGGTCCCGGCGCCGTCCGCGGTCGCGTCGCCGGTCGCCGCGAGCTCCCGGCCGTCGATCACGCTGACCGGCATGCACTCGGTCGCCCCGTACGCGGAGAACAGCTCCGCGTGCGCCGGGAGGCAGGCGCGCGCCCGCCGGAGCACCGCGTGCGGCAGCGGCGCGCCCGCGGTGAGGACCGTGCGGACCGGCGCCAGCGAGTGCCCGCCGGTCAGGCTGTAGCGGGCGATCCGGTCCAGCAGCGCGGGCGGTGCGAACAGCGCGCTCACCCCGAACCGGCGGATGTCGCCGACGAGGGTGTCCGGGCGGGCCGACGCGGGGCGCCGCGCGTCCACGGCGGGGAACACCGCGCAGGCGCCCAGGAGGGTCGCGCCGAGCGCGAACGGCGGGAACGTCGACAGCACCCGCGTGCCGGGTTCGAGCGGCCGGGTCGCGTCGAGCATCCGCACCTGCGCCAGCAGGTGCCGGTGCCGCAGCGGGACGCCCTTCGGCACCCCGGTCGACCCCGACGTGTACGCGATCAGCGCGAGGTCCTCGGGTTCGGGTTCGGGCCCGGTCTCCAGGGCGGGCGGCGCGTCCGCGCGCAGCCGGTGCACGGTGCGGCCGAGCCACATCCGCCGCGGCCCGACCGTGATCGAGGTGCGGACGCAGCTGCGCGCCCACCCGAGCGCGACCCGGGCGGCCTGCGCGACCGGGACGCCGATGAACACCTCCGGCGCCGCCTCCGCCATGCAGGCCCGCAGCGCCGCCTGCGGGAGCGCCGGGTCGATCAGCACGGGGACGGCGCCCATCCGCAGCAGCGCGTGCACGGTCGCGAGCAGCTCGATGCCCGGCGGCACCATCACCGACGTGCGGGTCCCGGCCTCCACCCCGGCGCTGCGCAGGCCCGCCGCCGTCCGGTCGATGAGGACGGCCAGCTCCGCGAACGTCACGCTGCGGGGCGAGCGGCCGCCCGTCACGCACGCGACCGTGTCGGGCCGCGCGCGGACCTGCGCGTCGAACATGACCGCGAGCCGGGCCCCTTCTGTGATCATCTCCGGGTCACCACCGCGCGATGACGATGCCGGCGCTGATGCCGCTCGCCAGCCCGACCATCGCGACGAGGTCGCCGCGCCGGACCCGGCCGTCCCGCACGGCCCGCGCGAGCTGCAGCGGCAGGGTGGCGGACGCGACGTTGCCATGGTCGGCGATCGTGACCACGGTCTTGTCCGGCGGGATCCCGGCGCGGTCGCAGAACGCCCACAGGTAGGGCAGCGCGGCCTGGTGGACGCAGACGACGGCGAAGTCGCGCCAGCGGAGCCCCGCCTCGGCGAGCGGCTTGTGCAGGGCCTCCAGGTCGAGCCGGTTGAACGCGTCCGCGAACGCGAGGAAGTCGTAGTCGAACCGGCCGATGGCCGCCGCGGGGGCGTCCGGGTCCGACGTCAGGTTCGTGACCGGGACGGCGGCCAGCCGCCAGGCGGCGGACTCGGCGGAGAACCGGGTGCCGAGGACGCCCGGCTCCGCGCCGGCCTCCAGCACCATCGCGGCCCCGGCGTCGGAGAACGTGTAGTGCACCGCCGCGGCGAAGAACTCCTCGGTGCTCGCGACCGTCCAGGGCGTCCCGGAGCTGAGCAGCTCCCCGCAGGCGATGAGGATCCGGCGGTGCGTGCCCCGGGCGATGAACGCGTCGGCGATCTCGATCGCGTTGACGAAGCCGTTGCAGGCGTTGCGGACGTCGAACACCGGGCAGGCGGCGCCGAGCTTGGCGGCGACGACGTGCGCGGTGGCGGGCTCGACGGTGTCGCCGAGCACCCCCGCGTAGATGACGAGGTCGAGGTCGAGGGGGCGCGCCCCCGCGTCCTCCAGCGCCTCCCGGGACGCTCTGACCGCCAGGTCGGACGGCAGCTCGCCGGGCGCGGCCAGGTGCCGCCGCCGGACGCCGCTGCCGCGCTCGACGAGCCCCCGGGGGAAGTCCGCCCCCGGGCTGCGCGCCGCGACCCGGTCCTCGAGTTCCCCGGTGGTCATCGTCGTCTCCGGCAGGTACGCGGACACGGCGGCCAGCCGGCTGCGCGGGGCGTTCATCGCGACATCTCTCCTTGCACGGTGCGGTGGACCAGATCGGCCAGCTCCAGCACCGTCCTGGTGATGATCAGCCGGTCGAGCGGTAGTTCGACGTTCAGCCGCTCCTCGATCGTGTACACGGCGGCGTAGAGGGTGCGGGACTCCATTCCGGGCAGGTCGGCCCAGCTTGCGTCGGGCGCGACCTCCTCCGGGTCGAGCGTCAGCGTGTCGGCGAGGACGCCGCGGACGAGATCGAGCATCGGGATCGGTACGGCGGACGTGGCCACCTTTCCTCCTCGGGTGCGGAACGGCTTCGCGTGCGGTCAGCGCGAAGGTGACGGGGACCCCTCGCCCCGCCGCCGGTTCCGCGTCGCGCGCGGCCGGGGCGGCGGCGCCGAGCCGCAGCACGATGAGCCGCGCGATGTCGTTCACCGTCCCGCCGCTGCGCAGCAGCTCCATCGGCGGGATCTCGACGCCGAACCGGCCGCGCAGCGCGGACAGCAGCTCGGTCGCCATGAGGGAGTCCAGGCCGTAGTCGTCCAGCCGCCGGTCGTGCGCGATCCGCTCCGCCGGGGTGAGCAGCACCGCCGCCAGCACCTGCACGAGCCGTTCGGCGACGAGGGCGTGCGCCTCGTCCGCGCCCGCGCCCGCCACCAGCCGGGCGAGCTCGGTCGCGCTCGCGTCGTCCTCCTCCAGCCCGGCGGGCACGAGCCGCGACAGCCACGGCCGGCGCAGCGCGGGCAGGACCCGGCCGAGCCGCGCCCAGTCGCACCGCCCGACCATGCCGACGTCGACGCCCTCGGCGAGCATGTCCCCGACGGCGGCGAGCGCCTCGGCGGGGGTGATCGAGTCGATGCCGGCCCGGGCCAGGACCCGTTCCCGGTCGCCGGTCGCGAGGACGCCGGTGCCCGCGAGCGCGCCGAGCCCCACCGCGAGGGCCGGGAGCCCGTCCCGGCGCCGCCGCCGGGCCAGCGCCTCCAGGTACAGGTTCGCCGCGACGTACGGCGCCTGCCCGACGTTCCCGATCGTGGTGAGCGACGAGCACAGGACGAACAGGTCGAGGTCCCGGTCGCGGGTCAGCCCGTCCAGCACCGCCGCCCCGGCGATCTTGGGGTGCAGGACGGCGCGGATCCGCTCGTCGTCCAGGTCGGTCAGCGGGGCGTCGTCCAGGTGCATCGCGGCGTGGACGACGCCGCGCACCGGGCGCCCGGCGGCGTCGGCCTCGCGGAAGACGCGCCGCATCGCGTCGGCGTCGGCCGCGTCGGCGGCGTGCGCGCGGGCTCGCGCGCCCAGCCCGTCCAGCTCGCCGAGCAGCGCGGCGGCGCCCGGCGCGGCGGCGCCGCGCCGGCCGACCAGGGCCAGGTGCCGGGCGCCGTGCCGCACCAGCCACCGGGCGGTCTCCGCGCCGAACCCGCCGAGCCCGCCGGTGACCAGGTACGTCGCCTCCGGGTCGAACCGCGGCGGGGTCCGGCGCGACCGGACCCGCACCGGCTCGTCGCGCGGGTCGAGGGACACGACGATCTTTCCGACGTGCCGCGAGTGCCGCATCAGCGTGAAGGCGTCCTGGACGCGCGCGGCCGGGAACAGCGTGTGCGGCAGCGGCCGCACCTCCCCGGAGCGGGCGAGGGCGGCGAGCGCGGCGAGGTGCCGGGCCGCGTCCTCGGGCGCCTTCCACAGCAGCGTGCCGATGTCGACGCCGTGGAAGGCGAGGTTCTCCCCGAACGGCCGCAGCAGCAGCGGCCGGTTCTCGTAGATGTCGCGCTTGCCCAGCTCGATGAACCGGCCGCCGTGCGCGAGCGTCTCCAGGCTCCGGGTGACGGCCTCGCCCGCGAGCGAGTTGAGCACGACGTCCACGCCGCGGCCGCCGGTCAGCTCCCGCACCCGCTCCGCGAAGTGCAGGCTGCGCGAGTCCAGCACGTGGTCGGCGCCCAGCGCCCGCAGCAGCTCGCGCTTGACCGGGGTGCCCGCCGTGGCGACGACCCGGGCCCCGAAGGCGCGGGCGACCTGCAGCGCCGCGAGCCCGACGCCGCCCGCCCCGCCGTGGACCAGGACGGTCTCGCCCTCCCGGAGCCGCGCGCACACCTCCAGGGAGTACAGGGCCGTCGCGAAGGCGATCGGCAGCGTGGCGGCCTCCGCGAACGTCATCCCGTCCGGGACGGGCGCCGCCACCCAGTCGGCGACCACGACCTGGTCGCCGAACCCGGTGTTCCCGACCGCCGTCACCCGGTCGCCCGGCCGCACCGCGGTCACCCCCGCGCCGACCGCCGTGACGATCCCCGCGCACTCCAGGCCCAGCTCGTGCCCGCCGAAGACGTTCTCGATCGCCTCGACCGGCAGCAGGTTCACCGCCCGCATCACGTCCCGGTAGTTCAGGCCGATCGCCCGCGCCGCGATGCGCACCTCGCCCGGGCCCGGCTCCCGCACCGGCGCCTCCCGCCAGGCCAGGGCGAAGGACAGCCCCGGATCGTCGACGGCCAGTTCGCGGGCGGCGGGCCGCGCGGCGGCCGCCGGCTCCGCCTCCACCAGCCGGGGGACGAACCGCCCCCGGGGCGCGAGGACGAGCTCGTCCTCGTCGTCCGGGGCCAGGAGCTCGGCGGCCAGCCGCCCGGCGTCGGCGCCGTCGTCGCCGCCGGGGTACAGGCACACCCGCCGCACCGTCAGGCCGGGCTGCTCGTTGCCCAGCGTCCGCGCCGCGCCCCACACCGCCGCGTCCTCCGGGTGCGTCGCGACGCCGTCGAGGGCGGGTTCGGGCAGCGCCCCGCAGGGGCGCGCCACCACCCACAGCGCGGCGTCCGCGCCGTCCGGCAGCCGGTCGGCGGCCCGCGCCGCCGCCCGCAGCGCCGCGAGCCGCCGGGCGACCCGCTCGGCGGGCCCGCCCGGGCCGTCGCCCAGCACGAGCACGAACCCGACGGCGCGCGCGTCGGCGGGGACGTCGGCGAGCCACCGCTCCGGGTCGCCGCTCGCCGGGCACGCGCCCGCGGCGCCGCCCCGCGCCTCCAGGACGTCCCGCAGGGCGCGGGGCAGCCCGGACGGCCCGTCCTCGGCCGCGACGACCCAGCACGCGGAGGCGTCCGGCGCGGGCGGCTCCTCGGGACCCGGGCGTTCCGCGGCGGGGGCGCCGGCCGCGGTCGCGACCGCCACCGTCAGGTCGCCGTCCGCCCACGCGCCGCCGGCCGGGTCCCCGTCGTCGGTCCGGGCGACCTCGGCGAAACCGGCCTCCGCGAGCAGCGCGTCCCACCGCTCCGGCGCGAGCAGCGGCGAGTCCGGCCGCAGCCCGCGGTCGGTCACGTCCCAGAAGTCCGCCGCCTGCCCGTCCACGGCCAGGAGCGGGCCGAGCCGGTGCGGCTCGGCGGCCAGCAGCGTCCCGCCGGGCACCAGGAGCGCCGCCAGGCGGTCCAGCGCGACCGCGGCGTCCCGCGCCCGGTACAGCCCGCCGGCCGCGACGACCACGTCGAACGCGCCCGCCGCGAAGCCCTGCTCGGCCGGGTCCCGGTCGAGGTCGAGGACGCGGTGCTCGACGCGTCCGTCGTCGCCGAAGCGCTTCGCCAGTTGCGCGACGGACGTCCCGTCCGGGTCGGTGACCGTGTACCGGGTGCGGTCGGGCGGCAGGACCGGCAGGACGGACGCCGTCGCGCCGCCCGTCCCGGCGCCGACCTCCAGCACCCGCAGCGGCCGGTCCGCGGGCCACCGCCGCACGATCCGCTCGGCGACCGCCGCGACGGCCCGCCCCGCCAGGAGCGCGAGCGGCCCCGCGTCGCGGACCTGCCGCAGCAGCTCGGCGCCGCCGCCGGACTCCACCGGCTCCGCCGGCCGCTCGCCCCGCAGCAGCCGGGGCAGCTCCCGCCACCGGCACACCGCGAGGACGGTCCCCGCCGCGAACGACGAACTCCGTTCGAGGAGGTCGCGGTGCGCGCCTTCGACGTCGCGCGCGGACCATGCGGGCCGGATCCGGTCCTCCTCCAGGACACCGTGCCGCTCCAGCAGCGGCACCGCCGCCCGCACCATCCGGCGCAGGTGCGGCACCGCGCACTCGCGCAGCACGTCGTCCAGCGGCCGCCCGCCGGCCGGCTCCCCGAACGCGTCGGCGAGCGCGCGGGCGAGCGTGTGCGCGAACACCTCCTCCAGCCGGTCCGCGTGCGCCGCGTGGCCCTGCTCGTCCCACGCCGGACGCAGCGCCGCGATCGCCGCCTCCGCGTCCGCCAGCACCTCCCGGGCCGGGACGGCCGGCGCCGCCGCGGCCGGCCCGGGCCGGGGCGCGGCCCGCAGCACCGTCGCGTACCGCGCGAGCGGCGTCCGGCTCCGCGCGGGCATCCGGCGCAGCCGGCACCCCTCGATCTCCACCGCGACCCGCCCGGCCAGGTCGGTGATCGCGATGTCCCAGCAGACCTCGTCCTCGGTGCGGGGCCGTTCCCGGACGTGCAGCAGGCCGTTCACGGACGGCGCCTCCCACACCCGCACCGCGCCGATCGCCGCCGGCATGTACCCGGTGCCCGCGCGCAGCTCGTCCACCAGCCACAGGACGCCCGCCTGCAGCGCGCTGTCCAGGACCACCGGGTGCGCCCGGTAGTCCCCCTCCGCCTGGGCCGGGCACCGGTACGCGGCGAAGATCTCCCCGTCGCCGCGCCGCAGCTCCGTGAGCACCCGGAACTCCGGGCCCCACACCATGTGCCCCTCGGCGGCCGCCGCGTAGTACCCGGCGACGTCCACCGGCTCGGCGGCGCGGGCCCGCAGCGCGTCGGCGTCCAGGGGCGCCGGGGCGGGGCGCAGCAGCGGGCGCACCCGCGCCCGGACGTGCTCGCGCGGCTGCCCGCCCGACCGGTCCGAACCCGCGACGGTGAGCACGCCGGTCTCGGTGGACAGCGACGTCTGCGCCCACACCGGCTCCGCCTCCGCGCCCGACGGGATCACCATCGCCCGGCTGATCTCGACCCGGTCGACCTCCACCGCGTCCGCCGCGCCCGGCACCGCCAGCCGCGCCGCCGCGACGGCCATCTCCACGTAGCCCGTCGCGGGCATCACCGCCGCGCCCGCCGCCCGGTGGTCGAGCAGCCACGGCGCCCGCGCCGGGTCCATCTCCCCGAACCACGCCGGCTCCGGCGCCGGGAGCCGCGTCCCGAGCAGCGGATGCTCCGTCGCCTTGGCGCCGCCCCGCTGCGTCCACGTGTCGGGGCCGCCCACCCAGAACCGCTCCCGCCGCCACGGGTACGCCGGGAGGTCCGCGACCGCGCCGCGGCGCGGGAAGTGGACGCCCCAGTCGAGGTCCGCGCCGACCGCGACCAGCTCCGCGACGGCGTCCCGCACCCGCGCCGGGCCCGGTTCGCCCCGCCGCAGCGTGCCGACGACCGCGGTCCGCCCCCGCGCGGCGCCCGACACGCGCCGCAGGTACGACCGCAGCACCGGGTGGGGGCCCACCTCCAGCAGCACGTCCGCGCCGTCCGCGAGCACCCGCGCCGCGGCGTCGGCGAACCGCACCGGCTCCCGCACGTTCCGCCACCAGTACCCGGCGTCCAGCTCGGGGCCCTCCACCGGGCCGCCCGTCACCGCGGACACCATCGGCACCCGCGCCCGGCCCGGCCGCAGCCCCGCCAGCGTCTCGCACAGCCGGTCGCGGACCGGGTCCATCGCGGCGCTGTGGAACGCGTAGTCGAGGTCCAGCTCGCGGAAGAACACCCCGTCCGCCGCGAGCCGCGCGCCCAGCGCCTTCAGCGCGTCCGCCGGCCCGGCCGCGGTGACGTCCCGGTCGCTGTTGACCGCCGCGATCTCCAGCCCCGGATGGTCGGCGAGCATCCGGCGCGCCTCGTCCTCCGGCAGCCCCAGCGCGGCCATCCGGCCCCGCCCCCGCGTCGGTGCCTGCGCCAGGCTCCGCTCGGCGACCACCTGCGCCGCCTGCTCGAGCGACAGCGCGCCCGACACGGACGCGGCGGCGACCTCGCCGACGCTGTGCCCCAGCACCGCGACGGGCCGCACGCCCGCCGCGTCCAGCATCGCCGCCAGGCCCGCCTGGACCGCGAACAGCAGCGGCTGCGCCGTCTCCGCCGCCCGCAGCCCCTCGGCCCGCACCGACGCGAGCCCGTCCAGGACCGACCGGCCCAGCCGGGGCGCGAGCCGCACGTCCACGGCCTCGACCGCCGCGCGGAACACCGCGTCCTCCAGCAGGTCGGCGCCCATGCCCGCCCACTGCGAGCCGTTGCCGGAGAACACCAGCGCCACCCGCCCGCGCTCGACCGCCTCCGCCCGCACCGCGTCCCCGAGCCCCCGGGCCGCCGCCTTCGCCGAGCCGGCCAGCACCACCGCGCGATGCGGGTGCAGGCCGCGCCGCCGGGCCGCGGTGTAGGCGACGTCGTAGAAGCCGCTCTCCGGGACGGACTCAAGATGCCCGCTCGCCCGCGCCACCGCCTCGTCCAGCGCCTCCGGGCTGCGCGCCGACACCACCACCGGCAGCGCCCGCCCGTCCGGTTCCGCCGGGACGGGCGGCGGGACGGGCGCCGGGACGGGCGGCGGGACGGGCGGCGGCGCCAGCGCGACGTGGGCGTTCGCGCCGCCGAACCCGAACGAGTTGACCCCGGCGAGGGGCCGCGGGCGGTCGTCCGCCGGCATCGCCCGCGTCGCCACGCGCAGCCCGAGCCCCGCGAAGTCGATGGCCGGGTTCGGCTCGTCCGCGTGCAGCGACGGCGGGATGGTGCCGTGCCGCAGCACCAGCAGCGCCTTGAACAGGCCCGGCATCCCCGACGCGGGCTCCAGGTGCCCCACGTTCGTCTTCACCGACCCGATCGGCAGCGGCCCCCGCGTCCGCCGCCGGCCGAGCGCCCGCCCCAGCGCCTCGCACTCCGCCGGGTCACCGGCCGCCGTGCCCGTCCCGTGCGCCTCCACGTACACCAGGTCGTCGGCGTCCAGGCCGGAGTAGACCCGCCGCAGCAGGTCCTCCTGCGCCGCCGGGTTGGGCAGCGCCAGCCCCATCGTGCGGCCGTCGTTGTTGCTCGCCGCGCCGACGATGACCGCGTGGATCCGGTCGCCGTCGCCGATCGCGTCCGCGAGCCGCTTGAGCAGCACGACGCCGCCGCCCTCGGCGCGGACGAAGCCGTCGGCGTGCGCCGAGAACGCCCGGCACCGCCCCGTCGGCGACAGCATCGACGCCTGGCTGAACCCCACGTACGGCCCCGGCCCGAGCAGCGCGTTCACGCCGCCCGCCAGCATCACCCGGCCCGACCCCTCCGCGAGGGCCCGCACCGCCCGCTCCACCGCCACCAGCGCCGACGAGCACGCCGTGTCGATGCTCATGCTCGGCCCGCGCAGGTCGAACACGTACGACAGCCGGTTCGACGCGATCGACAGCGCCGCCCCCGACATCGAGTAGGGCCCCATCGCGCCCGGTTCGAGCGCCTGCAGCGTCCCGTAGGCGGGGTCGGACAGCCCGACGAACACCCCGGCGTCCGTCCCGGCGAGCGCGCCCGGCGCGATGCCCGCGTCGTCCAGCGCCTCGGCAGCCATCTCCAGCAGCAGCCGCTGCTGCGGGTCCATCGTCGCCGCCTCCTTCGGCGCGATGCCGAAGTACGCCGCGTCGAACCCGCTCACGTCGTCCAGGAAGCCGCCCGCGCGGGTGTAGCTCCGGTCGGGCCGCGGGACCCGCTCGTCCACGAACCGGCGGACGTCGAACCGGTCCGGGGGGACCTCGCCGACCAGGTCGGCGCCCCGCAGCAGCGCGTCCCACAGGCCGTCCAGGTCGGTGATGCCGCCGGGCAGCCGGCACGCGGCCCCCACGATCGCCACCGCGTCCTCGGGTCGGCTCCATTCGCCCATCGCCCCGCCTCCCGCTCGCCAACTAGGGCACTACCTGCGGGAATAACTTAGGGTGACGATGAGATTACGAGCAACTGACCTTCCGGTGCCACTCCTGTACCCGCCCGCGGCGGGAGCCGCGGGTCAGGGGGTCGGGACGATCATCGGGGTGGCGGTCAGGGGGTCCGGCACGACGATGCAGGAAAGGTCGAACACCTCCTTGACGAGCTCCGCGTCGACGATGTCGCCGGGCGCGCCCGCCGCGACGACACGGCCGTCCCGCATGGCGACGAGGTGATCGGCGAACCGGCACGCCTGGTTGATGTCGTGCAGGACGGCGACGACCGTGCGGCCCTCGTCGCGGAGCCGGGCGAGCAGCGCGAGCAGCTGGTACTGGTGCGTGATGTCGAGGAAGGTCGTCGGCTCGTCCAGCAGCAGGTACGACGTCTCCTGCGCGAGCACCATCGCGATCCACGCCCGCTGCCGCTGCCCGCCCGACAGGCTCTCCACCGGGCGGTCCGCCAGCCCGGCGACGCCCGCGGCGTCCATCGCCGCGGCCACCGCGCGCTCGTCCTCCCGCGACCACGCCGACAGCAGCGTCTGGTGCGGGTAGCGGCCGCGCGCGACGAGCTGCCGGACGAGCATGCCCTCCGGCGCGGCGAGCCCCTGCGGCAGGAAGCCGATCTCGCGCGCGAACGGCTTCGGGCGGTACCCGGCGACGTCCCGGCCGTCCAGCTCCACCCGCCCGGACGCGGGGGACAGCTGCCGGGCGAACGCCCGCAGCAGCGTCGACTTGCCGCACGCGTTCGTCCCGATGACCGCGGTGAACCGCCCGTCGGGGACGTCGAGGGCCAGGTCCCGCGACACCGTGCGGTCGCCGTAGGCGAGGGTGACGTCGCGGGCGGTCAGGCGACCCGTCACGGTCGTCGCACCTCCTTGATGAGCAGCCAGATGAGGTAGGTGCCGCCGATCGCGGTCGTCACCACGCCGACCGGCAGCTGGACGGGCGCGAGGACGGTCTGCGCCGCGATGTCGGCGGCCGACAGCAGCAGCGCGCCGGTCAGCGCGGCCGGCAGCAGCGGCACGCCGGGCGCGCCCGCGAGGCGGCGCCCGATCTGCGGCGCGGCGAGCGCCACGAACACGATCGGTCCGGACGCGGACGTCACCGCGGCCGTGCAGCCCACCCCCGCCAGGACGGCCAGGAGCCGCAGCCGGTTCAGGTGCACGCCCGACGACGCCGCGACCTCGTCGCCCAGCGTCGCCTGGTGCAGCGCGCGGGACAGGACGGCGAGCAGCGCCAGGAACGCCCCGCAGAGCAGGAACGGGAACCGCAGCTCCGCCCAGTCGAGCCCGTTCAGCGAGCCCGCCTGCCAGCCCGTCGCGGCGATCGCCACGTCCAGGTCGGCGCGCAGGATGATCCACGCGTTCACGGCGGTGAGCATCGCGTTCGCGGCGATGCCGACGACGACGAGCCGCAGCCCGCCGACGCCCGAGCCCAGCGACAGCGCGTAGACGGCCGCGGCGGTGAGCACGCCGCCCGCGACCGACCCGGTCGCCAGGCCCGCCGCCGACCCGCCGAACACCGTGATCGCCACGAGCACGCCGGTGTACGCGCCGGCGTCCAGCCCGATGACGTCCGGGCTGCCGAGCGGGTTGCGGGTGACGTTCTGGAAGACCGCCCCGGCGGCGCCGAGCGCCGCACCGAACACCAGCGCCGCGGCGACCCGCGGCAGCCGCCACTCCCGCACGACGAGGACGGAGTCGCCGTGCCCCGCGAGCGCCGACAGGGCCGTCGCGGGGGAGTCCCACTCGTCGCCCCGGCACAGCCCGACGATCCCGAGGAGCAGCCCCGCGACGGCGAGCACCAGCGTCACCGCGAGCGTCCGCCGCTCCAGCTGCGCCGTGACGGGACCCGCGCGGAGGACGACCGCGCCCCCGCCCGCCGCCTTCGCTCTCGCCGCCTTCACGCCGCCACCGCCCCGTACCGGCGGACCGCCCAGATCAGGACGGGCGCGCCGACGAACGCGGTGACGATCGCCACCGGCACCTCGCCGGTCGGCAGCAGGATCCGCGACCCGATGTCGGACGCGATCAGCAGCACGGGACCGAGCACCATCGTGTACGCCATCAGCCACGGCACCGACCCGCCGGCGGCGCGCCGCGCGAGGTGCGGCACCATCAGCCCGACGAACGCGATCGGCCCCGCGACCGCCGTCGCGGCCCCGGCGAGCACCGTGAACAGCGCGAGCGCCGCGAACCGGATCCGGGCGACGCGCGCGCCGAGCGCCTGCGCGACGCTCTCGCCCAGCGCCAGGCCGCCGAGCGGGCGCGCCGCGAGCAGCGCCCCGGCCAGCGCCAGCCCGATGGCCAGCAGCGGCAGCTCGAACGGCGCCCGCTCGCGCCCGGCGAGCGCCCCGACCGACCAGAACCGGAACCGGTCCAGGGCGTCCGGGTACGCCAGCCGCAGCGCGATCGACACCCCCGACAGCACGAAGGTCAGCGCGACCCCCGCCAGGACGAGCCGCAGCGGGAACGTCCGGCCGACGCCGTAGACGACGAGCATCGCGGCGCCCGCGCCCGCCAGCGCGAGGGCGAGCTGCACGGCCGGCGCCGCCGCGATCCCGGCCGCCGCGCCGACCGTGACCGCGAACCCGGCGCCCGCGTTCACGCCGAGGATGCCGGGTTCGGCGAGCGGGTTGCGGGTCAGCGTCTGGATCAGCGTCCCGGCCGCCCCGAGGGCGGCGCCCACGAAGACGGCGATGACCGTGCGCGGCACCCGGATGTCGCGCACGATCACGTGCTCGTCCGTCCCGGCGTAGGCGGTGAGCGCCTCCCACACCGCGCCCGGCCCGGCCCGCCCGGCCCCGACGCACAGGCTGGCGAACGCCAGCGCGGCCAGGGCCAGGAGGGACGCGAGCAGGATCGTGACCCGGCGGGGCACGTCACGCGCCAAGGTCGGCCACTCCGCGCTTCCAGTAGCCGGTGACGTACGCCCCCATCCGGCCCTTGCTCCACGCCCGCAGCGGCTTGATCGCGTCGGCCTCGCCGGCCGCGACCAGGAACGACTCGCCGGGCGCGGGCTCCAGGCCCATGACCGTCCCGGCCAGCCGCGACTCCGCGCCGTCCTGGACGAGCCGGATGATCCGGACGCCGTCCCGCGCGGCGAGCGGGTACGCGTGCTCGGCGTCGTCGGACGTCTCGACCACCACCGTCGCCGACACGTCCGCCGGGGACTCCTCGAGCCAGCGGCCGAGCGCCGGCAGCGCCGTCGCGTCGATCGCGAACAGGTAGTGGTCGTGGTGGTGCGGGAACGCCTTCGCGCCCGCGGGCCCGGCGATCACGGCCTCGTCGCCGACGGCCGCCGCGGCGGCCCACTCGGACGCGAGCCCGCCCTCGTGCAGGACGAAGTCCAGGTCCAGCTCGCACGCCTCGGCGTCGTACCGGCGGATCGTGTACCGGCGGCTGGGCGGCGACGGGCGCGGCCACTCCAGGTCGAGCGTCTCCGGGTCGTGGACGGGGACGCGCAGCGTCCCGTCCGGGTCCGGGAACACGATCTTGATGTGGTCGTCGGCCTGGTAGGAGTGCACGCCCCCGGCGAGGCCCGGGCCGCCGAACGTCAGCCGCAGCATCCGCGGCGTGATCTGCTCGCGGCGCACGACCGCCGCCGTGCGGACCTCGATCGGGTAGCCGATCCGCTCGACGCCCGTGCCGGTCCGGTGGTGCTCCAGCACCCGCTCGCGCGGCATGTCCCTGCGCATCGCGCTCACTTCCCCTCCTCCAGCAGCGGCGCGAGCGCCTTGTCGACGTCGTCCAGGGCCATCAGCGCCGACTCGTAGGTGGCGGCGGCGGTGTAGCGCAGGCCGAAGGTCTTGCCGTCCTTCACCGCGGGCAGGTTCTTCCAGAGCTTGGAGTCGAGGACCCGCTGCACCGCCTCGGCCGTGGACCCGTCGGGTTCGAGCGAGTACGTGACGGCGTCCGCCTCGCCGAGGCTCTCCGGCAGCTCCTCGAGCGACGGCGTCTCCGACACGTCCTTCGAGCCGCCGCCCTTCTTCTTGACCTGGCCGTAGTACGTGACGCCGACGTCCTCGGCGATGTTCGTGCCCCAGGAGTCGCCGAACTCCCGCATGAACGTCCCGCCCGCGACGTCCCCGTAGGTTCCGACGTGACCGAACTTCAGCCCCTTCAGGGCGTCCGCGTACTTCGCCGTGATCTCGGCGGCCTTCTTCTCGTACGCGGCCTTGGTGTCGGTGTAGTACTGCAGGCGGCCCGCCGCGTCGGCCTGGCGGCGCGACAGGTCCCGCCACGCCGACGGGACGGTCGGGCCGATGACCGCGACGGGCGCGATCGACTCCAGCCGCTTCATGTCGATGTCGCCGAGCACCGGGCGCGGCACCCCGATGATGATGAGGTCCGGCTTCACCGCCGCGATCGCCTCGTAGTTCGTCGAGGCCGCCGCGTCGTCCGCGATCTTCTTGACCCCGTCGTACTTGGCCCGGTCCTCGGCGGACATCATCTCCAGCCCGCGCGTCCAGGTGGAGATGCCGACGAGCTCCGCGTCGGCCTCGATGAGCACCGGCACCGCGTACCCGGTCGCCACGATCCGCTTCGGGTCGGCCGGGATGGTCACGGTGCCGTTGTCGGCGGCGAACGACCGGGTCTTCCCGGACGTCCCGGCGTCGTCGGCCGACCCCGAACCGCAGCCGGTCACCAGGACCAGCGCGGCGGCGAGCGCCGTGGCGAGTCGCGTGCGAGTGGACATGGGCGAGCTTCCTTACGTTTCACGAGAGAAACCGCCCTGACCTGCGCCGGACGGCCAGCTTAGGCTAGCCTTACCTGACTTTCGGACATATCGGTGAGAGGACATTCTGTGCGCCCCGGAGGTCACCTTCGCGACGATCCCGTCCACTGCGAGGAGTACGGCTACGGCCTCGGCGACCCCGGCGGGATCTTCGTGCTGAAGTACCGCTCGGCGGGCGGCCTCACCCTCGGCGAGAGCCGCCAGGACTTCCTGCACCAGCTCTACTGGTCGCCCGACGGCGTCCTCGCCGTGCTGAGCGGCTCCGACACCGGGTTCCTCGGCCACCGCGAGGGGTACTGGGCGTCCCGCGCCACCGCCCACGAGGTCCGCGCGGGCGACCGCCAGACCGTCTACCGCGTCTGCCTGCGGGAGGTCCCGCCCGCCCTGGACGGCCACCGCTGCGGGCCCGTCGCCGTCGACGACCGCGCCGCCGAGCTCATCCGGCTGATCACCCGCCGCGACTGCGACGAGCGCACCGCGCTGGACGCGCGCCGCGGCATCATGGCCGGGCTCGCCCCGCTCACCGGCCGCGGCGTCCCCCGCCCCGCCGGCGGCAGCGGCTACGCCCTCACCGTCGCCCGCGCCCTCTCCCGCGACCCCGCCGACCCCACCCCGCTCACCGAATGGGCGCGCCGCCTCCGCGTCAGCTCGAAGACCCTGCAGCGCGACTTCGTGCGCGAGTTCGGCATGCCCTACTCCCGGTGGCGCACCCGGCACCGCCTTCGCGCGGCCCGCGTCCTGCTGCGCGCCCACCCCGTCACCGAGGTCGCGCACCGGGTCGGCTACGCGAGCCCGTCCGCCTTCATCGCCGCCTACGCCGGCGAGTACGGCCGCACCCCCGGCCGCGACCGGGACTGATCACACCCCCGGCACGGCCTCCCGCAGCGCCGCCGCCACCCGGTGCACGTCCGCCTCCCCGGTGCGCCAGTTGCTGAACGCCGCCCGCAGCGCCGGCACCCCGTCGTGGACCGTCGGCGTCAGGAACGCCTCCCCGGCCACCCGGTCGGCGAGCGCCGCCAGCCGCGCGGCGTCCGGCCGGTCGGCCAGCGTGAAGCACACGACGTTCAGCCGGACCGGCGCGAGCAGCCGCAGCCCCGGCACCGCCTCCACCGCGTCCCCCAGCGCCCGCGCGCACGCCGTGCACCGCTCGACGATCTCCCGGTGCCCCTTCCGGCCGTAGGCGCGCAGCGTGAACCACGCCGCGAGCGCCCGCAGCCGCCGCGAGTTCTCCGGCGTGAGGTGCACCAGATCGGGCGCCCCGCCCGACGGCCCCAGGTACGCGGCGGCGTTCCGGAACACCGACGCCTGCAGGTCGGGCCGACGCGTGAACTGCAGCGCGCTCCCGTACGGGACGTTCAGCCACTTGTGCAGGTCGACGCAGACCGAGTCCGCCGCGTCGAGCCCCGCCACGAGATGCGCGTGCGCCGGCGACAGCGCCGCGAACCCCCCGAACGCCGCGTCCACGTGCAACCAGAACGGGTACCGCTCCCGCAGCGCCGCGACCGCCCGCAGATCGTCGAAGTCGCCGGTGTTCACGGTCCCCGCGTTCGCGACGACCACGCACGGGCCGTCCGCCTCCCGCAGCGCCCGCTCGAGCGCCGCCGGGTCCACCGCCTCCCGCCCCGCGACCGCGGGCACCCCGACCAGCGAGCGCCGGCCCAGCCCCAGCATCGCGAGCGCCTTCGCCACGCTCGAGTGGGCCGCGCCCGACAGCACCCGCACC
>NZ_QHJN01000233.1:0-9521 GCF_003947565.1 Actinomadura sp. WAC 06369
CCCCTGCCCCCACCCCCACAGGTGGACGGGCGGGCGGGCGAGGTCGCGCGCCCGTTCGGCGGACGTGACGATGACCGCGATCGCGCCGTTCGAGACGAGGCAGCAGTCGAGCAGGTGCAGCGGCTCGGACACCCAGCGCGAGCTCTGGTGGTCGTCGATCGTGATCGGGTCGCGCATCTGCGCGAGCGGGTTGCGGGCCGCCCACTCCCGCGTCGCGACGGCGATCGCGCCGAGCTGCTCGCTGGTGGTTCCGTAGCGGGCCATGTGGCGCTGCGCGGCGAGCGCGTAGAACGAGTTCACGCTGCGCAGGCCGAGCGCGGCCGTCATCCCCCCGAACCCGTACCATTCGCGCGCGTCGCGGTGGTACGCCGCGCCCGACGACTGCTTCGGCTTGAGCGGCGCGTCCGCGAACACGCACGCCACCGCGGACGCGGCGCCGCTGCGCACCGACATCGCCGCGTAGGAGATCATCGCCCCGGCGGTCGCGCCGAACGCGTTCATCTGCGTCAGCAGCCGCAGGTCGCGCATCCCGAGCGTGTCGGCCAGCTCGATGCCGGGGGAGCCCCCCAGCCCGTGGCTGACGATCAGCCCGTCCACCTCGCCCAGCGCGAGGCCCGCGTCGGCCGCGGCGAGCCGCACCGCGTCCGCGGCGAACCGGCGGGGGCTGCGTCCGTACACCTTGCCCAGCTCGGTCATGCCGAGCCCTGCGATCGCCGTCCCGTCACCCATCGGTCGTGCATCCCTCCCGCGTGTCCATCCGGCCACGGTACCGAATCACGTTCGGTGCGGGGGCGGGCGGGTCGGACGGCGCGGCGCGGAAGGCGCCCCGGTACGCCTGCGGGGACGCGCCCACCGCGCGCGCGAAATGGGCCCGCAGCGTCACCGCCGACCCGTACCCGCACTCGGCCGCGACCCGCTCCACCGGCAGGTCCGTCGTCTCCAGCAACTGCTGCGCCCGCCGCACCCGCGCCCGCGCGAGCCACCGCAGCGGCGTCGTCCCGGCCTGCTCGCGGAACCGGCGGCTGAGCGTCCGCACGCTGACGGACGCGTGCCGCGCGATGTCGTCCAGCGTCAGCGGCCGGTGCAGGTTCGCCTCCAGCCACGCCAGGACGGGCTGGAGCGCCGTGCCGGCGTCCGCCGGGTCCGCGTGCCGGATGAACTGCGCCTGCCCGCCGTCCCGCTGCGGCGGCATGATGATCCGGCGTGCGGTGCGGGCGGCGACCGCCGCGCCGTGGTCGCGGCGGACGACGTGCAGGCACAGGTCGATCCCCGCCGCGACGCCGGCCGAGGTCAGCACCGCGCCCTCGTCGAAGAACAGGACGGCCGGGTCGACCTCGACGTCCGGGTACCGCCGGGCCAGCCGCCCGGCGTACATCCAGTGGGTCGTCGCGCGCCGCCCGTCCAGCAGCCCGGCGGCGGCCAGGACGAACGCGCCGACGCAGATGCTCGCGACGCGCGCGCCCCGGGCGGACGCGTCCCGCAGCGCGTCCAGCACCGCGCCCGGCGGATCGTACGGGTCGTCGAGGCCGGGGACGACGATCGTGTCGGCGCCCGCGAGCGCGTCGAGCCCGAACGGGGCCTCCACCCGCATCCGGCCGAGCATGCCCGACGTCGCCGCACCGCCCGGCCCGGCGCACACGCGCACCTCGTACAGCGGGACGCCCAGGTCGGTGGTGGTCGGCCCGAAGACCTGCCCCGGGACGGCGA
This sequence comes from Actinomadura sp. WAC 06369, assembly GCF_003947565.1. NCBI lineage: Bacteria > Bacillati > Actinomycetota > Actinomycetes > Streptosporangiales > Thermomonosporaceae > Actinomadura > Actinomadura sp. WAC 06369. The sequence goes on from NZ_QHJN01000233.1 coordinate 1,708, forward strand.
GGTCGAACGGCACGACCCCGTCCAGGGCGAGGACCGCGACGACATGAGGGGCGGGGGAGACCGGGTCCGTGAGCGGCATGGCCAGAACGTAGCGCATATCGGCAGGACGGCCACTGGCCGGTGGGAGCCTCCGCGGCGGACGATCGGTGCCGTCATCGTTCGTCCGACAAGGAGACCGGCATGGGCGACTTCTTCGCCGAGTTCAACGCTCCCGACACCGACCTCACCCGCCCGGCCCACGACTTCGTCTTCACGGCGGGGACGCCCGCGCTCGCCGGGCACAGCGCGCGGGCCTACCTGTTCGGCCGGGCGCTCGGGGAGGCGCGGGGCCTGCGGCCGGGCGCCGACTACGACGACGAGGTGCTCCTGCTGGCCTGCCTGCTGCACGACCTCGGCCTCACCGACGACGGGGACGGGGACGGGGACCAGCGGTTCGAGGTGGACGGCGCCGACCGCGCCGCGTCGTTCCTGCGCGACCGCGGCATGGACGGGGAGCGGGTCCGGGTCGTGTGGGAGGCGATCGCCCTGCACACCAGCCTCGGGATCGCGGACCGGATGCGCCCCGAGATCGCGCTCACCCACGCCGGATCCGGCGCCGACGTCGTCGCGTTCGGCGCGGACGCCCTGCCGGACGGCCTCGCCGACCGGGCGCACGCCGCGTTCCCCCGGCTGGACACCGGCCGCGAGCTGACCGCCGCGATCGTCGGGCAGATCGCCCGGAAAGCGCACAAGGCCCCGCTGGGCTCCCTCCCCGCCGTCCTGGCCGCCCAGGCCGGCGTCACCGTCCCGACCCCGCAGTGGTCGGACCTCGTCGCACAAGCGTGGAAGGACGCACCGTGACGGGCCTGCCGTGACGGGCAGGGCTTGGCGCGTTCGGGTGTTCGTTCTGCCGCGACGCGGAGCGCCCGCGTCCCCCGGAGGGGGCGCGGGCGCTTCGGTGCGGGTGCGCGGGGCGGTCAGGAGGCCAGGACGGCCTGCAGGAAGTCCCGCGTGCGCTGCTCGGTGGGCTCGCCGAAGATCTGGTCCGGCGGGCCCTCCTCGACGATCTGGCCCTGGTCGAACATCAGGACCCGGTTCGAGATGTCCCTGGCGAAGTGCATCTCGTGCGTGACGCACAGCATCGTCAGGTCGCTCTCCCGGGCGATGTCCCGCAGCAGGTCCTGGACGCCGACGACCAGTTCGGGGTCGAGCGCCGACGTGACCTCGTCCAGCAGCAGGACCTTGGGCTGCATGGCGAGGGCGCGCGCGATGGCGACCCGCTGCTGCTGGCCGCCCGACAGCCTGCTCGGGTGGGCGTTCTCCTTGTCGGCCAGCCCGACCATGTCCAGCAGGCCGCGGGCCCGCTCGACGGCCTCGTCCTTGGACACCCCCAGCACGCGCACGGGCCCCTCGGTGAGGTTGCGCAGCACGTTCATGTTGGGGAACAGGTTGAACTGCTGGAACACCATGCCGACCTGCTTGCGCATCTCGTGCAGGTGCTTCTCGTTGGCCGGGACGAGCTTGCCGCCCTTGTCCATGTGCCAGAGGGTGTTGTCCCCGATCCAGATGACGCCCTCGTCGAGCTTCTCGAGCGTCATCAGCAGCCGCAGGATCGTGGTCTTGCCCGACCCGGACGGCCCGATGAGCGTCACGCGCTCGCCGGGCCGCACGGTGAAGTCGAGCTCGCGGAGCACGACATTGCCGCCGAACCGCTTGACCACCTTCTCGAAGCGGATGCCGGGCGCGTCGGAGCCCTTGCCGACGGCCGTGCCGAGGGCCTCGCCCTTCTGCTTCGAGACGTCCGCGGTCTCGTCGGGATTCGGGGCTTCCGGGGTGGTGTCAGTTGGTGGCATAGCGCGTCTCCAGGCGGCGGACGATGATCGAAGAGATCACGCTGACCAGGACGAAGATCAGTCCGGCGACGGTCAGCGGCTCCAGGTACTTCAGGGTCTTGGCCCCCTCGTCGAACGCGACGAAGAGCACCTCGTGGACGCTGATCGCCAGCAGCATCGGAGTGTCCTTGAACGTCGCGATCAGGTAGTTCCCGAGGGTCGGGATGACCCGCCGCACCGCCTGCGGCAGGATCACGTCCAGCCAGACCCGCGACCTCGGCAGGTTGAGCGCCGTGCAGGCTTCCCACTGGCCCTTCGGGATGTCGGCGATGCCCGCCCGGTACACCTCCGCCGTGTAGGTGGAGTAGTGCACGCCCAGCGTGATGATGCCGGCGGTGAGCGACTCGAGCGTCAGGCCCCAGTCCGGGAAGACGAAGTAGACGAAGAACAGCTGCGGGATCAGCGGCGTGGACCGGATGAACTCGGTGATCCAGCGGACCGTCTGCCGGACGACCACGTTCGGCGCCCGCCGCAGCAGCGTCCACACCAGCCCCAGGACGAGGGCGATCGCGTAGGCGATCAGCGTCGCCAGGACCGTGACGCGCAGTCCTTCGAGCAGCGCCGGGAAGACGTCCACAGCGTACCCGGTGTCCCACTGCATCAGCCGGTCACCCCCGCCCCGGGGGCGCCCGCCGCGACGGACTTGAGCGACGGCTCGTGGCCGCCGCGGCGGCCGAGCATCCGGTCGACGCGGCGTTCGGCGAAGCGGACGAACAGCTGCAGGAGCTGCGCGATCACGAAGTAGAACACGAGGACGACGGAGAAGACCATGATCGTGTCACCCAGGCTGCTCTGCAGGTTCTTCGACACCCGCGTCAGGTCGACCAGGCCGATCAGGGAGACGATGGCGGTCGCCTTCATCAGCTCGATGAGCAGGTTGCCGAACGGCGGCAGCATGAGCGCGACGCCCTGCGGCAGCAGGATCCGCACCATCCGCTGGAACGGCGTGAAGTTCAGCGCGATCGCGGCCTCGTACTGGGCCTTGGGCACCGCGTTGATCGCGCCGCGCACCACTTCCGCGCCGTACGCGCCGACGTTCAGGCCGAGGGCGAGCACCGCCGCGAGCATCGGGGTGAACCGGAAGCCGACGAGGGGCAGCGCGTAGAAGAACCAGTACAGCAGCACCAGCGCCGGCGTCCCGCGGAAGAACTCCACGTAGACGCGGTTGAGCACGCGCACCCATGTGTGGCGCGAGGTGCCCGCCAGGCCGAAGGCCAGGGCGAGCACCAGCGCCAGCAGGGCGCCCAGCACGGTGAGCTGGACGGTGGTCACGGCGCCCTCGAGCCACTGGTCGTTGCTGAGGACCTCGGACACGGATCAGCCCTTGCAGAACTTGGCCGCGGTGTCGTCCGCGCCGGGCATCTCCGCCTCGGTGAAGCCGAACGGCTGGAGGATCGGCAGCAGCTCGTTGCCGTCCTTCAGCTTCTTCAGCTCCGCGTTGAAGGCGTTCAGCAGCTCGCTGTCGGCCTTGCGGAACGCGAACGCGCCCGCGCCGAACTGCTCCTTGCCGTCGACGACGGGCGTGAACGCGTCGGTGACCTCGAAGCCCTCGCCCTCGTGCTTGGACAGCAGGTCGGCCAGCGAGATGCGGGTCAGCCAGATCGCGTCGATCCGGCCGGACTTCAGCCCCGAGAAGGCGCTCGCCTGGTCGGGGAAGGTCTGGACGTCCTTGACGCCGAGGCTCTCGGCGTAGCTCTGCTCGACGGCGCCGGTCAGGACGCCGACCTTCGCGCCCTCGGCGGCGAGGGTCTTGCCGTCCGTCAGGCCCTTCGGGTTGCCCTCCTTGACCATGAGGGCGCTCTTCGCGACGTACTCGGGGTCGGAGAACGCCACCGACTGGCAGCGCTCGGGGGTGATGAACATGCCGGCGGCGATGACGTCGAAGCGCTTGGCGTTCAGACCGCCGATCAGGCCGCCGAAGTCGACCTGGACTCCCTCCATCTCGTCGATGCCGAGGTTCTTGAAGATGACGCGGGCGAGCTCGGGGGCCTCACCGGTCAGCTTGCCGGAGCTGTCGGTGAAGCCGTACGGCGCCTCGTTGGCGAAGCCGACCTTGATCTTGCCGGCGTCCTTCGCCTTCTGGAGGGTGCCGCCGCCGCTCGCCTCGGTCTCCGGGTCCGTCGTGGAGCAACCCGCCGCGGCGAGCGGCACCGCGGCGGACAGCAGAACGGCGGAGCGGAGGAAATGGCGTCGGGAGGAAGTCATCGTTGAACTCCTGCTTCGGGGGGGTGGTGTGCGTTGCGCCCGCGGAGACGATATGCCTCCGCGGGCGCAACCACCTTGGTCGGGTTATGGAATTGTTACGTCCATCAGGTCAGTCGCGCACGGGGGTGAAGTCGCGGGCGCCGATGAACGTGGGGCGGGGTGAGGGCGCCGAGAAGGGCTCGACGCACGTGTTCTCCACGCTGTTGAACACGATGAACACGTTGGAGCGCGGGAACGGGGTGATGTTCCCGTTGGAGCCGTGCATGCAGTTGCAGTCGAACATCGTCGCCGAGCCGGCGGGCCCGGTGAACAGCTCGATGCCGTGCTTGTCGGCGAGGATGGAGAGGCTGTTCGGGTCGGGGGTGCCGATTTCCTGACTGCGCAGTGACTCCTTGTAGTGGTCGGCGGGAGTTTCCCCGACGGCCGCCACGAAGGTCTTGTGCGAGCCCGGCATAATCATCAAGGCGCCATTGTGCACGAAGTTCTCGGTCAGCGCGATGGAGATGCTCACCGCGCGCATCCGAGGCATGCCGTCCTCCGCGTGCCAGGTCTCGAAGTCCGAGTGCCAGTAGAAGTCCTTGCCGGTGAAACCTGGCTTGTAATTGACCCGGCTCTGGTGGACGTAAACGTCCGAGCCGAGAATTTGCCGGGCCCGGCCAACCACCCGGGGGTCCTTGACCAGCGAGTCGAAGACCTCGCTGATCTTGTGGACCTCGAAGATGGACCGGACCTCGTTCGACCCGCGCTCGGTGACCGTGCGCTCGTCGGCCAGGATCTCCGGGTCGGCGGACAGCCGGCGCAGCTCGGCGCGGTAGTCCTCGACCTCCTCCGGCGCGAGCAGCTGGTCGACGTTCAGGAACCCGTTCGTCTCGAAGGAGTCGAGCGTCGCCTCGTCGATGGGACCGTCGCTCGGACCGCCGTAGACGACCGGGTCCTGGCGGTACAGGAGCGCCGCCTCCGCCCCCTTGCGAGTCGGGTAGGCGTCGTCGATCGTCGGGTGGCTCTCGATGATGCTCATGCGTCCTCCTCTGTGAGCAGCGGATAGACCCCGTTCTCGTCGTGGACCTCCCGGCCGGTCACGGGCGGGTTGAACACGCAGACCGTCTTGACGTCCGTGTGCGCCCGCAGGGTGTGGTGCTCGTGCCCGTCCAGCAGGTACATGACGCCGGGCTCGATACGGTGCTTCTCACCGTTCTCGTGGTTGATCAGCTCCCCTTCGCCCTCGATGCAGTAGACGGCCTCGATGTGGTTCGCGTACCACATCTTCGTCTCGGTCCCGGCGTACAGGACGGTCTCGTGCATCGAGAACCCCACGCCCTCCTTGGCCAGCACGAAGCGGCGGCTGTGCCAGGTGGGCGCCTGAACATCGCGCTCGGTGCCGATGATCTCCTTCAGGGAACGAACGATCATTGATCTCCTCTTTCGATCGGCGGGGGGCGGCCGGTGACGGCCCCTCTGCGGGCCCGCGCTGGACGGGCCCGGCGGACCCCTTGCGGGACGGTCGGTCAGACCGCCACGGTCGAGCGGACGGCCTCGACGGAGTCGGCGATGATCTCCAGGCCGCGGCTCAGCTCGGCCTCGGTCACGGTGAGCGGCGGCAGCAGCTTGACGACCTCGCCCTCCGGACCGGACGTCTCCATCAGCAGCCCGCGCTTGAACGCCTCGCCGCAGACCTGCGGGGCCGTCTCGGGGTCCTTCATGACCAGGCCCCAGGCCAGGCCGCGGCCGCGCACCCCGTCGACGGCGCCGGCGTGCGACAGCGCGATCTCCTCCAGGGCGGTCTGGACCTGCTGGCCCTTGGCGAGGGTCTGCTTCTCCATGCCCTGGCCGGTCCAGTAGTCCTCCAGGGCGCCGACGGCGGTGACGAACGCGGGGTTGAAGCCGCGGAACGTCCCGTTGTGCTCGCCGGGCTCCCAGACGTCCAGCTCGCGCCGCATCAGCGTCACCGCGAACGGCAGCCCGTAGCCGCTGAGCGACTTGGACAGGCAGACGATGTCCGGGGTGATCCCGGCCTCCTCGAAGGAGAAGAACGGGCCGGTGCGGCCGCAGCCCATCTGCACGTCGTCGACGATCAGGAGGATCTCGTGCCGGCGGCACAGGTCCTGCAGGCCGCGCAGCCACTCGGCGGTGGCGACGTTGATGCCGCCCTCGCCCTGCACCGTCTCGACGATGACCGCGGCGGGCTTGTCGAGGCCGCTGCCGCTGTCGTCCAGCATCGTGTCGAACAGCAGGAAGTCGGGCGTGCGGCCGTCGAGGTAGTTGTCGTAGGGCATCGCGACGCCGTGGCCGAGCGGCACGCCGGCGCCGGTGCGCTTCATCGAGTTGCCGGTGACCGCCAGCGCGCCCAGCGTCATGCCGTGGAAGGCGTTGGTGAAGCTGACGACCGTCTCGCGGCCGGTGTACTTGCGGGCGAGCTTGAGGGCGGCCTCGACCGAGTTGTTGCCCGCCGGGCCGGGGAACTGGACCTTGTAGTCCAGGCCCCGCGGGGACAGCACGTACTCGTTGAAGCGTTCCAGGAACTCCCGCTTGGCCGAGGTGTACATGTCCAGGCTGTGGACGATCGCGTCGCTCGCCAGGTAGTCGATCAGGCGGCGTTTCAGCTGCGGGTTGTTGTGCCCGTAGTTGAGGGTCCCGGCGCCGGCGAAGAAATCGAGGTAGGTGCGGCCGTTCTCGTCCGTCATGTGGCTGCCCTGGGCGCTGGTGAACACCGTGGGCCAGCTCCTGCAGTAGCCGCGGACTTCCGATTCCATGCGGGCGAAAGTGTCCATGATCTGCCTCCGGCAGGTTGGGATGGAGTGAGCAGCGGGATGTCGAAGCGTGCGTCAGTCGGCTGCGGTGAAGGGGCCGATCCGGAAGAGCACCTCGGGCTCGTGTCCCCCGTCGGGGAAGTGCTCCGCGCCGAACAGCGGGGTGCGGACGAGTTCGCATCCCCGGGCCCGCGCGAACGACTCGAACATCGCGGTCGACGCGGCGTTGTCCGGGGTGACGGTGGCCTCCATGTACCGGTGGCCGCGGTCGGCGAGGCGGTCGGCGAGGTCGTCGAGCATGCGGCGGGCCAGGCCCTGCCCGCGGTGGTCGCGGTCGACGGCGACCTGCCAGACGAAGAACGTGTCGGCGCTGGACGGGCGGGTGTACCCGGTGATGAAGCCGCAGGCCGCGCCGCCGTCGCGGGCGACGACGGAGGTGTCGGCGAAGTCGCGGCACCAGAGCGTGTAGCTGTACGGCGAGTTGACGTCCAGGACCTTGGAGTCCCGGGCGAGCCGCCACATCTCGGGGCCGTCGGTAAGGCTGGGCTCCTGGAGTCGCACGTCCTCGTTCGTCTCGTTCGCGTCCGGGCGTCGGGTCGGTGTTTCCAGGGATTGCGCTGCCATGTCCAGGCAACTTAGCGAATCTCGCCCCGTGATCGCAGAGGAATGTTATCTGCGAGATGTTTAGCCAGGCCGCGCAGTGGGTATGGTGATACGCTTATCAATTTCCGGGGAAATTAAGTCGGTGCGGCGGCACTGCTGAGGCGCCATTTCCCCGCGATACGCAGGAGGTACTGCCGACTGCGCGTCGGGAGGCGTCGCTCGCCTTCCTGAACGGAAGCTTAATGTCCTGTCATCGCTTGCAGAGGCATTTTGTGTATCGGTTGTGTGAGGTAAGTCACATAGATTTAACGTCAACGGCACAGGTGCGGTGGGCGTCACGTCGGCCGGGCCCGGGAGGGGCTCTCATCACGCCTGGTGGGGCGGGTGG
>NZ_QHJN01000234.1:0-9268 GCF_003947565.1 Actinomadura sp. WAC 06369
CGCCCCCACCAGCGCCTCCGCGAGCCCCGGGACCACCGTCCCCGTCGGGAACACCCCCGGCTCGCCCTCCGCGTAACTGCTCGCCACGAGCTTGCGCTCATCATCGTTCCACCGGTAACCGACATAATCGGCCACCACCAGATCGCCCTTCCGGGCCTCCGACCCGTCCCCCTCCTCGAGGGTCTCCACCGCCAGCGAATCCCCCGGACCGCCGTCCGGGAACTCCACCTCCGGAACCTTCCCGAACTCCCCGCTGACCGACACGTCCACCCCGCCGCCGAAAAACGAACACGACGACGCGAACACGAGCGGAACGGACAGCACGACGGCGGCGGACACGACCGAGAGACGACGACGGCGCATACGGGTCCTTCACGGGGGTGACGAGCGCTGCTGGCCGCTCACCCTACCGCCAAAGTGACCCGCCAGTAGGCCCGGGCGCGCCCAACACCCGCAGCACACCCCTCCACACCCCCGCAGACCCGCCCGGCCAGCCGGAACCACCCCCGGCCACACCACGAGCCCGTCCGGGGGACACCCCCGGACGCACCCGCTACCCCCGGACGCACCCGCTACATACCGGCGATCAGCTTGTCGACCCGCTCGTCCACCGACCGGAACGGGTCCTTGCACAACACCGTCCGCTGCGCCTGATCGTTCAACTTCAAATGCACCCAATCCACCGTGAAATCACGACGCTTCTCCTGCGCCTTGCGGATGAACTCACCCCGCAACCGCGCCCGCGTCGTCTGCGGCGGAACCGACTTCGCCTCGAAGATGTCCAGATCCCGCGTGACCCGCTCCGCACCCCCGCGACGCTCCAACAGGTAATACAGACCACGATCACGATGCACATCGTGATACGTCAGATCCAGCTGCGCCACCCGCGGCGACGACAACGGCAGATCGTACTTCCGCCGGTACCGCTCGATCAGCTGGTACTTCATCACCCAGTCGATCTCCCGCGACACCAGATCCAGATCACCGGTCTCCACCGCCCGCAGCGTCCGCTCCCACAGATCCAGCACCCGCTTCGCCGTCGCGTCACCGCCCCGCGCGTCCACGAAATCCCGCGCCTTGACGAAGTACTCCTTCTGGATCTCCAGCGAACTCGCCTCCCGGCCGTTCGCCAACCGCACCTTCCGCCGGCCCGTCATGTCATGACTGACCTCCCGGATCGCCCGAATCGGGTTCTCCAGCGTCAGATCACGCATCACCACACCGGCCTCGACCATCCGCAGCACCAGGTCGGTCGCACCGACCTTCAGCAGCATCGTCGCCTCGCTCATGTTCGAGTCACCGACGATCACATGCAGCCGACGGAACCGCTCCGCATCCGCATGCGGCTCGTCCCGCGTATTGATGATCGGACGCGACCGCGTCGTCGCCGACGACACACCCTCCCAGATGTGCTCCGCCCGCTGCGACACGCAATACACCGCACCCCGCGGCGTCTGCAGCACCTTCCCCGCACCACAGATGATCTGCCGCGTCACCAGATACGGAATCAGCACATCCGCCAGCCGGCCGAACTCCCCGTGCCGACCCACCAGATAGTTCTCATGGCAGCCGTACGAGTTCCCCGCCGAATCCGTATTGTTCTTGAACAAGTAGATGTCGCCGGCGATGCCCTCCTCCCGCAACCGCCGCTCCGCATCCACCTGCAGACCCTCCAGGATCCGCTCCCCCGCCTTGTCGTGCGTCACGAGATCGACGACACTGTCGCACTCCGGCGTCGCGTACTCCGGATGACTCCCCACATCCAGATACAGCCGCGCCCCGTTCCGCAGGAACACATTGCTACTGCGCCCCCACGACACCACCCGCCGGAACAGATAACGCGCCACCTCATCCGGAGACAGCCGACGCTGCCCACGGAACGTGCAAGTGACGCCGTACTCGTTCTCTAGCCCGAAGATGCGCCTGTCCACACCACGACCCTATGCGCCCCGACCCCAACTTCGTAGTCCCCGGATGGACAAGGTTCCCGGGACCCGCCCCACAGCACCCCCGACACACCGAAGACCCGCCGCGGCGCCACGGCGACACACCGCACCACCACGACGGGCCCACAAACCGGACCTCACCGGCGAACGCTCACAGCAACCGGGACACCCCGGACACCGGCACCCGACCAGAAATCAGTCCTCGTCCGACGAACCCGACTCCGAACCGTCCTCGTCCCCGCCCGACGAACCGGACGACCCCTCCGCCAGCAGCCCCTCGATCCGCCGAGCCGCCAACCGCTTGAACAGCCGATGCTCCCGATTCCGATCCAGCACCGCCACCTCCAGCGACGACGCCTCCAGACGACGATCCGAATCCTGCGCCTCCAGCGCACGCACCGCCGTCCGCAGCGCCTCCTCCAACGGAGCCCCCTCGCGGAACCCGTCCTTCAGCGCCTGCGCCACCGCGTCCGCCTGACCGCCCATCGCCACGTAACCGTGCTCGTCGGCCACCGACCCGTCGAACGTCAACCGGTAGATCTGGTCCGTCTCCGCGTCCTCACCGACCTCCGCGACGACCAACTCCACCTCGTACGGCTTGTTCGTCTCCGTGAAGATCGTCCCCAGCGACTGCGCGTACACGTTCGCCAGCCCCCGCGCCGTCACGTCCCGGCGGTCGTACTGGTACCCGTTGATGTCCGCGTACCGCACACCGCCCAGCCGCAGGTTCTCGAACTCGTTGTACTTCCCCACCGCCGCGAACGCGATCCGGTCGTAAATCTCACTGATCTTGTGCAGCGCCCGCGACGGATTGTCCGCCACGAACAGGATGCCGTCGTCGTACTGCAGCACGACCACGCTGCGGCCACGCGAAATACCCTTCCGCGCATAGTCCGCCTTGTCCTTCATCTGCTGTTCAGGCGACACATAGAACGGCATCGACACCGGTCTGGATCCCTTCTATCGCAGCGGGGCGGTCGGCCCGCCCGGCGAGTCGTAACGTGCCTCGACCACGGACCGCGCGAGCGCCCCCACCTCGTCCTCACCGAGCCGGCGGTACCCGTCCGACGTCACCGACGCCACCACCGGGAAGATCCGCCGCGGCAGATCCGGACCGCCCGTCGCCGAATCGTCGTCCGCCGCGTCGTACAAAGCCTGCACGCACACCAGCGCCGCGTCCTCCGCCGACAGATCCCGCCGGAACAGCTTCTTCAGCGCGCCCCGCGCGAACACCGAACCCGACCCGATCGAGTGGAAGTCCCGCTCCTCGTACCGGCCGCCCGCCGGATCATAGGAGAAGATCCGCCCCGCGTCCCGCTCCTCGTCGTACCCCGCGAACAGCGGCACCACCGCCAGGCCCTGCATCGCCATGCCCAGGTTCTGCCGCACCATCGTCGCCAGCCGGTTCGCCTTGCCCTCGACCGACAGCGTCCGGCCCTCGCGCTTCTCGTAGTGCTCGAGCTCGACCTGGAACAACCGCATCATCTCGATGCCGATCCCGGCCGTCCCCGCGATCGCGATCGCCGAGAACTCGTCCGCCCGGAACACCTTCTCGATGTCGCGCTGCGCGATCACGTTCCCCGCGGTCGCCCGCCGGTCCCCCGCCATGACCACCCCGCCGGGGAAGGTCACCGCGACGATCGTCGTCCCGTGCGGAATCTCGTCCCCGACCGGCGTCGCCGGCGGCGTCCGCCCGCCGGGCAGCAGGTCCGGAGAGTACGCCCCCAGGAACTCCGTGAACGAAGACGTGTCCGGGCTCGCGAACAAGCTCGACAGACGCCCGGTGTGCGAATCGTGGGACGCCACGCGACTCCCTTCCCTCCACCATGGCACCGGCATCACACAGATCACCGGCACGGACGAGTACGACCCTACTGTTCAACGCCCGCCCCTGCATGCCGCGCCCGCCCCACCGGCTCAGCCCACGGCGAACCGACCGACCCGGCGGGGCTCCGCGGAACCCTACGAGCGGGCCGAGGCGCCGGACACCGCCGAGCCACCGGACGCCCCGCTCCGCGCCACGATCTCCCGCACCAGGACCTCGAGCGGCGTGAACCCGTCCCCGGCACGACGCCCGAAGGACGGGTCACCGCGCCGACGCTCGCCGTCCGCGTCGCGATACGGCTTCCAGCCGTTCAGCGGGACCGTCGCCGGATCCACGTCCGGGCACGTGAACGACAGACGCGTCGTCCCGTCCGGCAGGGCCACCGTCCTGACGAGCTCCCCCATCACGTAGTCCGCGGCGCGGCGGAGGCACGTGGCGTCGTCACCGAACTGGCCCATACCGGTGTTGCATCCGGTGCAAGCGATCCCGCGCACGGCCCCGGTGCCGTGATCGTGGTCGATGTGCTCGCCGGGACGATCGCTGCAGACCCCGCACAGGCCGACCTGGAGTTCGAAGAGCCGGTCCGCGTCGGACTCCGTGATCCCGTATCGGTGGTGCAGGTGACCGGCGCGCGAAGTACCGCCCAAGGTGCCCCACGCCACCCGGTTCAGTCCGCGCAACTCCACGCGAGTACGCCTGCGGAAGACCGGCTCGCCGAACTCGTTCTCGAGCATTCGGGCCTGGGAACCACGGAGTTCGAGGTAGTCGGCGGCGAGGAGCATGCGCTGAGGGTCGTCCTCGAACTGGCCGAGCGCCCCGTTGCACTTGAAGCACAGGATGCGCCGGACGGCGCCGCTGAAGTGGTCGTGGTCGACGTGCTTCGCAGCGGCGCGGAGGCAGATGACGCAGACACCGCCCTGCTGGACGGTCATCTGCCGCACCTCCTCTTCGGTGAGGCCGTACCGGAGCTTGAGAAGGTAGTTGCGGCTGCTGCCGTGCCTGCGTTCCCTGTGCTCCCGAGTGATCGTGTTCCAGCAGGGCTTGCAGTAAGAGGAGTTTCCAGAACCTTTAGACCGATTGTTGCCGAAGTCCTCTAGCGCCTTGACCGTTTCGCATCGCGGGCAGTACTTCATTCCCTGAGGATCTTCTCGACGTCTCCTGAAGTCCTTCGTCTTCCTCCCCAGAGATGCCTGCTTCTTGCGGTACGAGGCGGAGTTCCGCTGAGCGAAGCAGTCCCTGCAGTAGAGCGCCAGACCGTCCGGCGATGCCTTGCGCTTCCAGAACTCGGCGGCCGCCTTGACCTTTCCACAGTCCTTGCACTTCTTTTCAGAAATCATGGGTGGGACTTTATCAGCCCCACCCATGATTCGACAACACTTTCGAGTTCGGCGAGCGACCTCGAAAGCCTTTATTAGTTGATGGAATCGGACATGTCCGATTTATCCATCACTGTCCGCCTTTTTGCACAAATCCACGGACGAATTCCTCCGCATTTTCCTCGAGGACTTCGTCGATTTCGTCGAGGATATTGTCGACGTCGTCGGTCAGTTCCTCGTGGCGTTCCTGGACGTCTTCGCTGGTCGTGGCCTCGGTCTCCTCGACCTCGTCCGTGCGCCGCGTGGTCTGCTTCTGACCGCCGGTGTCCTTTGTGGCCATCACGTACCTCCGATCCTGCCGTTGCCTTCGACCTTATCCCCGATCTTCGGCGACGAGTGGATCTTGCGGTCCGTTTCGTCCGCCTCGGCGGGGGGCTTCGGGCATGCTCGGGTTATCGCCCGTCCGCAGAGCAATGAAACGGGCATACCGGTCTCGATACGGAGACGTCGGCCGTTTACCCAGGTCATCGCGGGGCGGAGGGGCCGGAAAAGCGTGTGCCCGTCCCCGGCGGCCTGTTGCCGCCGGGGACGGGCATGTGCGCTGGTCAGGGCCGTTGCGCGGTGCTCAGGTCAGTCCTGGCCCGTCAGGGTGGCGACGAGGGCCTCCGCGGTGCGGCAGCGGTCCAGGAGGGCGCCCACGTGCTCCTTGGTGCCGCGCAGGGGCTCCAGGGTGGGGACGCGCTGGAGGGACTCGCGGCCGGGGACGTCGAAGATGACGGAGTCCCAGGAGGCGGCGGCGACGTTGTCGGCGTACTGGCGCAGGCAGCGGCCGCGGAAGTACGCGCGGGTGTCCTCGGGCGGGTCGTCGATGGCGGCCTCGACCTGGTCCTCGGTGATGAGGCGTTCGATGCGGCCGCGGTCGACGAGGCGGTTGTAGAGGCCCTTGTCGGGACGGACGTCGGCGTACTGCAGGTCGACGAGGTGCAGGCGGGAGTGGGACCAGTCGATGTCGTCGCGGCTGCGGTAGCCCTCGAGGAGGGCGAGCTTGGCGACCCAGTCGAGCTCGCGGGAGAGCTGCATGGGGTCGTCGCCGAGGCGGTGCAGGACCGACTCCCAGCGGTCGAGGACGTCCTTGGTCATGTCGTCGACGTCGGCGCCGAAGCGGTCCTCGACGTACTTGCGGGACTGCTCGAGGTACTCCATCTGGAGCTGGACGGCGGTCATCTTGCGGCCGTCGCGGAGGGTGAGCAGGTGCTTGCAGGACGGGTCGTGGGAGACGGCGCGGAGGGAGGCGACGGGCATGTCGACCGAGAGGTCGGTGGTGAGGAAGCCGTCCTCGATCATGGCGAGGACGAGGGAGGTGGTGCCGAGCTTGAGGTAGGTGGACAGCTCGGCGAGGTTGGCGTCGCCGATGATGACGTGGAGGCGCCGGTACTTCTCGGGGTCGGCGTGGGGTTCGTCGCGGGTGTTGATGATGGGGCGTTTGAGGGTGGTCTCGAGGCCGACTTCGACTTCGAAGAAGTCGGCGCGCTGGCTGATCTGGAAGCCGTCGCCGCGGCCGTCGACGCCGATGCCGACGCGGCCGGCGCCGCAGACGACCTGGCGGGAGACGAAGAAGGGGGTGAGGTGGCGGACGATGTCGGCGAAGGGGGTCTCGCGGCGCATGAGGTAGTTCTCATGGCAGCCGTAGGAGGCGCCCTTGTTGTCGGTGTTGTTCTTGTAGAGCTGGATGGGGTTGGTGCCGGGGACCATGGCGGCGCGTTGGGCGGCGTCGGCCATGACGCGTTCTCCGGCCTTGTCCCAGATGACGGCGTCGAGGGGGTTGGTGCATTCGGGGGCGGAGTATTCGGGGTGGGCGTGGTCGACGTAGAGCCGGGCGCCGTTGGTGAGGATGATGTTGGCGAGGCCGAGGTCTTCGTCGGTGAGCTGGGTGGGGTCGGCGACCTCGCGGGCGAGGTCGAAGCCGCGGGCGTCGCGGAGGGGGTTCTCTTCTTCGAAGTCCCAGCGGGCCCGGCGGGCGCGTGCCGCCGATGCCGCGAGGTAGGCGTTGACGACCTGGGACGAGGTCACCATCGCGTTGGCCCCTGGCTGGCCCGGTACGGAGATGCCGTACTCGGTCTCGATGCCCATCACCCGCCGAACAGTCATATCGTCGAGCCTATCGGGGCGGTGGGGGTGGAGCCACGGGGGCGGTGTGTCGTGGCGGGTTCGTCGTGGTGCCGGTGTGGTCGCATGGTGGTGACGTGCGCGCGGCGGCCCCCCTCGGGGTGGGGCCGCCGCGTGCGTGGTCGTCGGGTCAGAGGTACTGGCCGGTGTTGGCGACGGTGTCGATGGAGCGTCCGGCTTCGGCGCCCTTGGTTCCGGAGACGAGGGTGCGGATGTAGACGATCCGCTCGCCCTTCTTGCCGGAGATGCGGGCCCAGTCGTCGGGGTTGGTGGTGTTGGGCAGGTCTTCGTTCTCGCTGAACTCGTCGACGCAGGCGGCGAGCAGGTGGGTGACGCGCATGCCCTTTTGCCCGGTGTCGAGGAATTGTTTGATGGCCATTTTCTTGGCGCGGTCGACGATGTTCTGGATCATGGCGCCGGAGTTGAAGTCCTTGAAGTAGAGGACTTCCTTGTCACCGTTGGCGTAGGTGACTTCGAGGAAGCGGTTCTCCTCGGTTTCGGCGTACATGCGTTCGACGGTGCGCTGGATCATGGCGTCGACGGTGGCCTCTTCGGAGCCGTCGTGCTCCTTGAGGTCGTCGGGGTGGAGCGGGAGGCCGCTGAGGATGTACTTGGAGAAGATGTCCTTGGCGGCTTCTGCGTCGGGGCGCTCGATCTTGATTTTGACGTCGAGTCGTCCGGGGCGCAGGATCGCGGGGTCGATCATGTCCTCGCGGTTGGAGGCGCCGATGACGATGACGTTCTCGAGCCCTTCGACTCCGTCGATCTCGCTGAGGAGCTGCGGGACGATGGTGTTCTCGACGTCGGAGGAGACTCCGGAGCCGCGGGTGCGGAAGATGGAGTCCATCTCGTCGAAGAACACGATGACGGGGGTGCCTGCGGATGCCTTCTCGCGTGCTCGCTGGAAGACGAGCCGGATGTGGCGTTCGGTTTCGCCGACGTACTTGTTGAGGAGCTCGGGCCCCTTGATGTTGAGGAAGAAGCTCTTGCCCTCCTTGCCGGTCTTCTCGGCGACCTGTTTGGCGAGGGAGTTGGCGACGGCCTTGGCGATGAGGGTCTTGCCGCATCCGGGCGGTCCGTAGAGGAGGACGCCCTTGGGGGGCCGGAGCTGGTGTTCGCGGAACAGGTCGGCGTGAAGGTAGGGCAGTTCGACGGCGTCGCGGATCAGTTCGATCTGGCCGCCGAGGCCGCCGATCTCGTTGTAGGAGATGTCGGGGACCTCTTCGAGGACGAGTTCTTCGACCTCGGCCTTGTGGATCTTCTCGTAGGCGTATCCGGAGCGGGACTCGAGCATGAGCGAGTCGCCGGCGCGGAGCGGGACGCCGCGGAGCGGTTCGGCGAGTTTGATGACGCGTTCCTCGTCGGCGTGCGCGATGACGAGGGCGCGTTCTCCGTCGTCGAAGAGCTCTTTGAGCATGACGACTTCGCCTTGTTCTTCGAACTCGAGGGCTTCGACGACGTTGAGGGCCTCGTTGAGCATGACCTCTTGGCCGCGCTGGAGTTCTTCGACGTCCACGGCGGGGCTGACGTTGACGCGGAGTTTGCGTCCCCCGGTGAAGATGTCGACGGTTCCGTCGTCGCGGGTTCCGAGGAAGACCCCGAATCCGGAGGGTGGTTGTGCGAGCCTGTCGACCTCCTCCTTGAGCGCCACGATCTGTTCGCGAGCCTCTTTGAGGGTCGCTACGAGACGCTCGTTCTGACCGGTCACTGCGGCCAGGTTGGCCTGTGCCTCATGGAGACGTTCTTCCAGCACGCGTGCTTGGCGCGGGGATTCCGCGAGTTTGCGGCGCAGCACGGTGATCTCCTCCTCCAGGAAGGAGATCTGTGTTTGGAGGTCCTTGACCTCCTTGTCGTGCTGCGCTCTGCGCGCCCCAGCTTCGTCACGAGCGGCCACGCCCCGTCACCTCCTCACGAAGAGAGCCGACGACCTACTGAGACCCTACCTATCTGGAGGGCTTCCGTAACCTGCCCATTCGGTTCTCGTGTCGTGCGGGTGGGTGTCGGGGGTGTGCGGG
>NZ_QHJN01000235.1:0-9103 GCF_003947565.1 Actinomadura sp. WAC 06369
ATCCTCGTCGGCGAGGCCGCCCGCGAGCTCCCGCCGCCCGACGCCCCGCCGACGAGGATCGCGCGAGGGGCGAGCCACAGGACGAACAGGGCCTCGGCGCCCGCGCCGTGCTCGCCGTCCAC
The DNA here is from genome assembly GCF_003947565.1 of Actinomadura sp. WAC 06369. Classification (NCBI taxonomy): domain Bacteria; kingdom Bacillati; phylum Actinomycetota; class Actinomycetes; order Streptosporangiales; family Thermomonosporaceae; genus Actinomadura; species Actinomadura sp. WAC 06369. The sequence goes on from NZ_QHJN01000235.1 coordinate 123, forward strand.
GATGACCGCGTCGAACGCGTCGGCGTGCGGCGGCAGGGTCTCGGGGATGCGCCAGAGCGGGAGGATCCAGGCGGGGACGACGTCCACCGGGGCGGACGCGGCGGACCGCAGGCGGTCGCGGGCGGCGGTGCGGGCGCGGGCCGCGGCGAGGGCGGCGCGGGCGTCGGCCGCGGCGGCGTCGGCCGCGGCGACGGCGGCGCGGTGGCGCTCCTCGGCGGGGGTGAGGCCCGCGCCGCGCGCCCACGTCCACGCGTCGTCCCAGCGGCGGACGCGGGCGTGCCACGCCTCGTCGCCGTCGGTGGCGCGGAGGAGGTGCGCGAGGTCGGGGTGGACGGCGCGGACGCGGTCGAGGAGTTCGCCGCAGCGGACCTGGAGGGCGCGCTCGTGGCGGGCCTCGGCGAGGGCGGCGAGGGCGCGGCCGTAGGCGGCGGCGTCGCGGGCGTCGATCGCGGCGAGGGCGGCGGCGAGTTCCGGCGGGTCGGCCGGGTCGGCGGGGCCGATCGAGTCGCGGAGGGCGCCGAGGTCCGCGGCGGCGCGGTCGACGCCGAGGGTTTCGAGCGCGCCTTGCAGGGCGGTCGCGTACGCGTGCCACTGGAGGGGGTGGTCCAGCGGGACGTGCAGTCCCGCGCGGTCGAGGAGTTCCCGCGTCTCGGCCACGGCGGGGAGGACCTCGTGCAGGCGGGTGAGGCGTGTGTGTGCGCGCACGAAGCGGTCGACGCGTTCGGCGGGCGGCAGGTCGGCGGGGAACGAGATCCCGGCGGCCTCCCACACGTACTGGAGTTCCTGGCAGGTCATCCGGACCATGAGGTCGGTGAAGACGACGTCGAGCAGTTCGGGCGTGGTGGGGGGTTCGCCGTCCACGGTCGCGTACTGCAGGAGGATCTCGGCCTGGCGCTGGGGCTGGGAGCGGAGCGGGCCGCGCTTGAGGGTGCCGCCGTCGGCGAGGTAGGTGCGCAGTTCCTGGGCGACGCCGGCGAGGCGCCGCAGGTGCAGCTCCCCCGGGGGGAGTTCGACGCGGCGCCCGCCCATGCCGGCGAGGGCGCGCTCGGCCCATTCGGCGCGGGCCGCCATCTCGGTGACGCGCGCCCAGACGGCCGGACGGCGCTCGGCGAGGGCGTCCGCGAACGCGCGGACGGCCAGGTCGGCGGGGTTCCAGCCGCCGGGGTGCCCGTCGAGGCCGAGGTCGCGCAGGGCCGCGCCGACCGCGGCGGCGGCCGCGTCGAGGCGCGCGACGAGCGCGACGTCGGACCCGCGGAGCAGCCGGGACAGTTCGGTGTCGGCGCGTCCGGCGCGTTCGGCGGCGGTCCGTTCGGCCTCGACGAGGGTGCGGACGTACGCGGCGCTGGGCAGCGCGCCGGGATCGACGTCGCGCTGCTCGGGCCGGGCGCGCCGTTCGGGCGTCTCGCTCGCGAGGAGCGCGACGAGGTCGGCGGCCTCCCGCGCGGTGATCGGCGGGCGGGGCGCGCGGTCGCGCAGCCCGGCGGCGTCGCTCTCGGCGCGGGCCGCGTGCCCGGCGAGCGCGTCGAGGTCGTCCGGCGGGGCGGCGTGCAGGCCCTCGACGGCGGTGCGGGCGGTCGCGGCGTCGGTGGCGGCGAGGGCGGCGAGGCCGGGCGGCAGCGCGGCGTGCAGGGCGGCGGCGGCCGCCCCGGACGGGACGGCGACGAGCACGCGGCGGCCCCGGACGAGCAGCCCTTCGAGCAGGTCGGGGACGGTGTCGGGGGCGCGGTCGGGAACGCGCATGACCTGCGGCGACCGGCCGGTGACGAAGCGCGCGAAGCCCGCGGGCAGGTCCGGGAGGAGGTCGATCATCCGCTGGTGGTAGCGCGCGACGGGTTCGCGGGACGGCGGCCGGACGACCAGCGCGGGCGCGAGCCGGACCTGCGGGACGGGCGTGCCGGTCTCGTCGGGCGTCCAGTCGTCGCGGTAGTCGACGGCGCCGACGAGCGCGGCGCCGCACCAGTCGCGCAGGACGTCGCCGGTGGAGGGGTGCAGGCCGAACGCGCGGCCCGCGCGGACGGCGGCCGCGACGCGCAGCGCCCCGCGGAATCCCGGGCGGCCGCCGAGCAGGTCGCCGTCCCGCAGCGCGACGGGCCCGCCGAGGACGACGTCGATCCGCTCGGTGCGCTCGTCCAGCGCGATCCGGACGGGCGTGCCGAGCAGGTGGTCGCGGACGGGCGGGCCGTGCGCGGGACGCCACGACAGCAGGCCCGCGCCGAGGACGACCTCGTCGTCGCCCGCGTCCTCGGCGAGGTCGCGCAGCAGCCGGTACCAGTGGCGCAGGGCCAGCCAGCCGTCGAACTCCTCCAGCACCGCCGGGGGCGTCAGCGGGATGACCGGCAGGCTGAACAGGACGTCTCCGGGCCCGGCGTCGGTCTCGACGTAGACGTCGCCGGGCAGGTCGGCGAGCCAGTGGACGCGCCGGTGCGCGGCCGGGTCGCGGCGGGCGCGGGCGAGGTCGCGCAGGAAGCCCAGGAGGCGGGCGGCGTGCTCGCCGGCCGGGTCCCGCGCGGTGACCCGGCCCGAGTCCGGGTCGTCCTGCGACACCGCCGTCCCCTCCCTGCCCGTGGATTCGTGTCCACCGATCTAACACTGCGGGGGCCGGGCTGGTCGAGCGGTATCGATGATCTTGTGGGTCAGTGGCTGCGGGCCAGGTGGCGGTCCTCGTTCGGCATCATGATCCACAGGACGATGTAGACGACGAACTGCGGGCCGGGCAGCAGGCAGGACAGGACGAACAGGAGCCGCATCGTGAAGGGGGACATGCCGAACCGGCGGGCAAGTCCGGAGCACACCCCCGCGATCATGCGGTTGCGCGGTCGGTAAAGGCCGTTCATGGGTCTTCTCTCCCCGATTCCTCGAACTGTGAACACGGGTTCCTTACCCGTTGCTCACCAAACTAGGAAACGGACACCGAACCCCACATCAGCCGAAGGAGCGGTTTCTCCCCCTACTCGCGGAGTAGGGGGAGACCCTTAAGGGTTGTTCGCGTCGCGGACGAGTTCCGGCAGGTCGGCGAGGTCGTCCAAGACGAACTGGCATTCGCGCAAGATGCCGTCGTCCTCCTGGATGTGCCCCCACGGGCCGCGCCTGAGGAACGCCGCGCGCATGCCGAAAGCGATGGCGGGACGGACGTCGTTGTCGATGCGGTCGCCCACGTACAGGACGTGCTCGGGCAGCGCGTCCGCGAGCTGCGCGCAGCGTTCGAAGAACTCGTGCGACGGCTTCTGCACGCCCCAGACGTCCGAGATGCCGATGACGTCCGCGTCCAGCCCGAGCGCCTCCGTCTGCTCGGCGGCCTCGACCGGCTGGTTCCCGGCGATGCCCACGAACAGACCTTGGGCGCGCAGGCCCGCCAGACACGCGCGCGCGTCCGGGTACAGGTCGTCCGGGCCGAACCCGTTGGGCACGCCGGCCGCGCGGCGCGCCTTCTCCTCCGCCTCCAGGTCGAAACCGGGGCGGAAGTACTCGAACAGGTCCATGTGGGTCTTGCCGGTCGCGAGGTACGCGCCGAGCTTGGTGAGGAACGTGTGCCTCGGCACGCCCAGCCAGTCGGCCCAGCGCCCGTAGATCTCGCCCTCGTTGATCAGCGTCTCCCCGATGTCGAAGAAGACGGCCTGGACGGCCCGGGGGGTCGGGGGATGCTCGGTCACGCGCCGTCCAGCTCCACGGACTCGCCCGGGGCCAGCCGGGTGAACGTCTTGCCGAGCTCCTCGCCCGCCGCGCCCACGTGCTTGGTCATGACCGTGAGGCCGATGTCGTTCAGCAGGCCGTCATGGATGACGTACGCGCGCTCGGGACGGACCTCCCGCGTGTACGAGTACAGCTCGGGGATCTTCAGCCACGGCGCGTTACCGGGAAGGCAAAGGGTCCGGACGGGCTCGCCCGGTACGGTCAGCGCGTCGCCCGGGTGGAACACCTCCCCGTCGATGAGGAACCCGGTGTTGGGGATCGGCGGGACGTCCGGGTGCAGGATCTCGTGGTCCTCGCCGTACACGTGCACGTCGAACCCGGCGATCGTCACCGCGTCGCCGTGCCCCACCTGGTGGACGCGTCCGCCCAGGTCGGCGAGGTTCTCGGCGACCACGCGGGACGTCCACACCTCCAGGGACGGGCGCGCGGCCATCGCCTTGCGCAGCGCGTCGGCGTCGAAGTGGTCGAAGTGCTCGTGGGTGATCAGGACCGCGTCGGCGCCCGCGAGGGCCTCCTCCGCCCCCGTGCTGAACGCGCCGGGGTCGATGACGATCGTGCGGTCGTCCTTGCTGATCCGGACACACGCGTGCCCGAGCTTGGTGAGGCGCATCGTCCGATTTTTTCACGCCCGCCCGGCCGCCCCATTGACCACCCCTGGGCGCGTTGATAGAACACGTTTCACTTTGGTTGCGAGCCAGGAGGCGGCCATGCCCGTTCCCCACCAGCGCGACCCGGAGGCGACCCGGCTGGCCCTGTCCGGCTGGCTGGACCGGCACCTGCCCGGCGCCCGCGTCCCCCACCTCGAAACACCCGAGACCAGCGGCTTCTCCAGCGAGACGCTGATGTTCGACGCCGAGACCCCGGACGGCGTCCGGCACCCCTGCGTCGCCCGCGTCGCGCCCGTCCACTACCAGGTGTTCCCCGAACCCCGCTTCGAGGAGCAGTACCGGCTGATGCGCGTTCTCGCGGACCGCACCGACCTGCCCGTCCCGCCCGTCCACTGGTGGGAGCCGTCCCCCGACGTCCTCGGCGCCCCGTTCTTCGTCATGGCCCGCGCCGACGGCCGCGTCCCCACCGACATGCCCCCGTACCACATGGACGGCTGGGTCACCGAGGTCGCACCGGACGAGCGGGCCGCCATGTGGTGGTCCACCCTCGACCTCCTCGCGCGCCTGCACCGGCTGGACGTCCGGGCCCTCGACCTCGGCTTCCTCGACCAGCCCGCGTGGGGCGCCCCCGGCCTCGACCAGCGCCTCAACTACTACGAGCACTACCTCCACTGGGCCTACCCGGGCCCGCAGGACGTCGCGCTCCGGGCCCTCGAATGGCTCCGCGCCCACCGCCCCGACGAACCCGACCCGCCCGTCCTGCTGTGGGGCGACTCCCGCATCGGCAACGTCGTCTTCGACCACGGCACCCCCGTCGCCGCGCTGGACTGGGAGAACGCCGTCCTCGGCGCCCCCGAGGAGGACCTCGCCTGGTTCATGTTCATCGACCGGCACCACTGCGACGGCATCGGCGTCCCCCGCCTGCCCGGCTTCCCGTCGTACGCCGAGACCGCCGCCCGCTACGAGGAGCTCCTCGGCCGCCCGATGCGGCACCTCGCCTACTACGAGATCCTGTCCGGCTTCAAGTTCGCGGTGATCATGGCCCGGATCGGGCAGGCGATGATCGACTTCGGCTGGATCGACGAGACCAGCGAGTTCCCCCACGACAACAACTGCACCCGGCTGCTCGCCCGCATCCTGGAGGAAACGCCGTGACGCTCTCGCCCCTCGACGACTACCCCGTCCACCAGGCGCCCGAGGTGATGCGGCACGTCACCACCTCCGACCGCAACTTCTACGACCGCTACTACTTCAACGTCCACCCGTGCTCGGACGACCTCATGATGCTCATCGGCATCGGCCAGTACCCCAACCTCGGCGTCACGGACGCGTTCGCCGTCGTCCGGCGCGGGCCGCTGCACCGCGTCGTCCGCGCCTCCCGGGAACTCGGCGCCGACCGCATGGACACCACCGTCGGACCGTTCCGCGTCGAGGTCCTCGAAGGGCTCAAGCGGCTCCGCGTCGTCCTCGACCCCACCGAGCACGGCCTCTCGTTCGACCTCGCCTGGGAGGGCGCGATCCCCGCCACCCTCGAACCGCCGCACTACCTGCGCTGGCAGGACCGCGTCATGTTCGACTCCCGCCGCATCGCCCAGACCGGCCGCTGGACCGGCCACATCGCCCTCGGCGACGAGCGCGTCGACGTCACCCCGGACGTCTGGTGGGGCTCCCGCGACCGCTCCTGGGGCATCCGCCCCGTCGGCGAACCCGAACCGCCCGGCATCCAGTCGAAGAACGCCGGCACCTTCTACTGGGTGTACGCACCGATGCAGTTCGACGACCACTCGATCCTCTGCATCGTCCAAGAGGACGAAAAGGGCCGCCGCGTGCTCGAAGAAGCCACGCGCGTCTGGGCGGACCCGTCCCGCGAACCCGAATACCTGGGGCGTCCCGAGTACCGCCCGACCTACAAGCCCGGCACCCGCGAGGTCGTCACCGCCGCGATCGCCTTCGCCCCGCCGAACGGCACCCCGTTCACGGTCACCGCGACGCCGATCCTGCCCGTCCACCTCATGGTCGGCACCGGCTACGGGCTCGAACCCGACTGGAAGCACGGCATGTACCAGGGGCCCGACCTCAAGGTGCAGGGCGTCACCCTCGACACCCGCGACCCCGACGACGCCGCCCGCATGTGGGGCATGGTCGACTCCGTCGCCCGCTACGAGTACGCCGACGGCACCACCGGCCACGGCCTCTTCGAATACTGGGCGCTCGGCCCGCACCCGTCGTTCGAGTGACACACTGGCCCCCGTGACCGACGACGGAGAGGCCGCGGAACCGGACCGCGACGCCCTGGACCGGCAGGTGCGCGACCGCTACGGCACCTGGCGCGACCGCCCGCGCGGCCTCGCCTGCGCGGTCGTCGCCGCCTTCCTCGTCCTCACCACGATCGGCTTCGCCGCCGGCGTCGCCGCCCTCGTCCTCGCGGCACGGTGACCCCGGACGCGCGCGGGGCCGGGGCGCGGCACGCGCGCTCCCGGCCCCCGCACCGTCCGCCCGTTCAGGTCGCGGTGCCCTCCGCGATGGTGAACGCCACCTCGCCCTGCGGGTCCACCTGGGCGTCGAGCGTCTTGTCGTCCAGCAGCTGCGCCGCCGCCGGCTCCAGGTACACCTTCGCGCCCTCCTCCTCGACGACCTGGTCGCCGGCCTCCGGCGCGGACGCGACCGACAGCCGCAGCGCGTCCGAGCCGTCGATGCCGGACTCGATCCGAATCCCCGTCTCGGGCGGCAGCTCGGGATTGGCGGTCACGTTGCGGATGACCTGCACCGCACCGCTCGTCAGCGTGAGCACGATCTGCTCCTACTCGTCGTCTGCATGGATCCCGCCCTCCCTCCCCGCCGGCTCCGGGGGCTAAACCCCGCTCAGTAGTTGAGCGTGATCGCCTGGCCGACCGTCCCGTCCCGCGCGACGCACCCGAGCATGAACGCGGCGAGGTCGGCGCGGCCGATCCGGAAGCCGCCCTTCGGCTTGCGGTCGACGGCCGTCCGGTACCGCCCCCGCGCCGGACGGTCGACGAGCAGGGCCGGGCGCGCGATCGTCCAGTCGAGCCCGCTGCCGCGGACCGCGTCCTCCATCACCCCGAGGTCCGCGTAGTACTCCCGCAGGAAGTACCCGCGCGCCGGCGGCCCCACGACGTACCGCAGGAGGAACCCCTCGCCCGGGTCGTGCCTCGGCGGGTCCGGACGCTCCGGGGACGGCACGACGGTCATCGCCTCCGAACTGATCACGACGAGCCTGCGCGTCCCGGCGGCCCGCATCCCCGCGATGACGGCCGCCGTGCCCTTCGCGCACGTCCGCGCCCGTGCCTCCGCCTTGTTCCGGGCGCCGAGGCACGAGAGCACGGCGTCGGCCCCTTCGAGCGCGGGCCGCAGGTCGGGGTCGTCCAGCAGGTCGGCCCGCACGGTCCGGACCCCGGCGGGCAGGTCGCGGGGCCGCCGCGCCACCGCGGTCACGTCGTGCCCCTCCGCGAGCGCCAGATCGACCAGGATCCGTCCGGTACCGCCGGTGGCGGCGAAAATCGTGAGCTTCATACCCCCTGAGAGGCGCCCGCACTAAAAACTGTGACACTCACCCCCAGCGCCCGCCGCCGCCCTCGGCCCCTTCCAGCACCTCGCGGAACCGCCCCCACGTCCCCGCCGCGCGCCACACCCCGCCGACGGCGACGCCCACCGGCTCCGGCACCCCGCACCACCGGGCCCCGGCCGTCAGGTCCCGCCGGCCCGGCACGAGCCGCGCCGTCAGCGACACGAGGTCGAACCGCCCCGCGAGCGCCTCCACCAGCGCCCCCATGTCGGGCACCGCGACGCTCGCGCCGATCAGCACGCGCTCCTCGACGCCGCGGTCGGTCCGGACGACCTGCAGCGTCCCGAGCGCCGGACCCCCGACGTGGCACAGCCACGTGCGCTTCGGCGAACGCCCCCGGCAGTACGCGGTGACGGCCCCGGTGCTCCAAGGCGTCGCGGCGGGCTCGGCGGCGCCCCACCCCGCGGGCGGCGACCCCGTGAGCGCCACCGACAGCATCTCGACCGCGTGCCCCACCTCCAGACCGTCCGCCGCCGGATGCCGCACGGTCGCCGCGAGCACCGGCCACCGCGCGTCCTCCTCGGTCCGCTCGAACGCCGGATGCACCGTGCCCTCGGGCACGAACCTTTCGCCGTCCCACGCGAGGGCCGTCCCGTTCAGGCCGTCGAAGTGCGAGCCCGCCCCGGCCCTGACCGCCCACCGGACCCCGGACCCGATCATCGCGCGCAGCGGAAACGTCAGCCGGGCCGACCCCGGAGTCACGATGACGCACTCCCGACCGCTTTCCGCGCACGCCCGCACGGCCTGCAGCACGCGCGCCGACGCGGACACGATCGTCCGCTCCTGCAGGACGAGCCCCGCCTTCGGCGTCGCGATGTCGAACGTGAGCTCGTCCATCAGAACCAGCCGACCTCGTAGGCGGGGTCGTCCGTCCAGACCACACCCCCGGCGGCCCTCGCCAGCCCGACCGCGAACCGCATCGCGGGCGACTCCCCCTCGCACCACTCGGCCCCGTGCACGTCCACCCACCACACCGGCGGCTCGACCGGCCCGACCTCGGGCCCGAGCACCCGCTCGGCCTCCCCGGGCACCCGCACCTCCACCGGCACCCCCGTCGACAGCAGCAACCGCCCGCCCTCGTGCTCCCACACCTGCACCGC
>NZ_QHJN01000236.1:0-8931 GCF_003947565.1 Actinomadura sp. WAC 06369
CCCCGCGCCCCCACCGCCCGACCGGGACGGTCGAGCCGCCGGGGCCCCGGCCTCGCTACGGGACGGTCGAGCCGTCGGGCACGCCGCCCTCACGACGGCACCACCCCGAGCGGGGCAGTCGGGCTGCCGGGCCCCGGTGTCGCAACGGCACCGCCCGAACGGGGCACTCCAGCCGCCGGGGCGCGCCCCGCCCCCGCGCCCCCGCCGCCCGAACGGGACGGTCGGGCCGCCGGAAGGCCACGGTGCGGCGGTGGGGTCAGGTCACGGACGAGTAGGCGACGACGCCGCGGCGCATCGTGTCCATCGCGCGGCGGGCCGTCTTGCGGACGTGCCCGTTGGCGGGGGACGCGTCGGCGACCTGGCCGAGCAGGTCGAGGAGCTGCTTGACGGCGCGGACGAAGTCGCCGGCGGTCATGTCGCTCGCGAGGAGCACCTCGTCGAGGTCGTCGCCCTTGGCCCACCGGTACGCGGTCCACGCGAACCCGAGATCGGGTTCGCGCAGGAACGACACGCGGTTGTCGCGTTCGACGGCGTCCAGTTCGCCCCACAGCCGCACCATCGCGGCGAGGGCGTCCTCGGCGCGGCCGGACGGGGCGCGGTGCGGGCCGGTGTCGTCGTCGCGCCGCGACTCGTACACCAGCGCGGACACGCACGCGGCCAGTTCGGCGTGGTCGAGCTTGTCCCACAGCCCGGCGCGGAGGCTCTCGGCGGTGAGCAGGTCGAGCTCGTTGTAGATCCGCCCGAGGCGGCGGCCCTCCCCGGTGACCTCGCCGTCCCGCAGGTAGCCGAGCTGCTCCAGGACGGCGCAGACGCGGTCGAAGGTGCGGGCGATGACCTGGGAGCGGCCCTCGACGCGGCGCCGCAGCTGCTCGGTCTCGCGGTCGAGGCGGTGGTACCGCTCGGCCCAGCGGGCGTGCTGCTCGCGTTCGTCGCAGCCGTGCACGGGGTGGCGGCGCAGCTCGGTGCGCAGCGCGGCGATCTCGGCGTCGTCGGCGGCGGCGGAGTCCACGCGGGCGCGTCTGCGTTCGCGGGCGTCGTCGGGGACCTTGTTGCGGAGGGTGGAGGCCAGGTCGCGGCGGTCCTGCGGGTTGCGGGGGCTGAACGACTTGGGGATGCGGATCCGCTCGACGGGTTCCACGGCGCGGGGGAAGTCCTGGATGGACAGCCGCTGCACCGACCGGTTCACCGTGAGGACGAGCGGGGCGGGCCCGTCGGAGCGGCGTCCGAGGCCGGGGTCGAGGACGACGGCGAGGCCGGAGCGGCGCCCGGACGGCACCAGGATCACGTCGCCGGGCCGGAGCCGCTCGAGGGACTTGGCGGCCTCGGCGCGGCGGGACGCCGACCGCTCCCGCGACAGCTGCGCCTCCCGGTCCGACAGCCGCCTGCGCAGCGCGGCGTACTCCATGAAGTCGCCGAGGTGGCACTGCGCCGCCTCGGCGTACCCGGCGAGCGCCTCCTCGTTCTTGTGGACCTGCCGGGCGAGGCCGACGACGGCGCGGTCGGCCTGGAACTGCGCGAACGACTCCTCGAGGAGGGTGCGGGCCCGTTCGATGCCGACGGCGCCGACGAGGTTGACGGCCATGTTGTAGGACGGGCGGAAGCTGGAGTTCAGCGGGTAGGTGCGGGCGCCGGCGAGGCCCGCGACGGACGCCGGGTCGACGTTGGGCGCCCACACCACGACGGCGTGGCCCTCGACGTCGATGCCGCGCCGCCCGGCGCGTCCGGTGAGCTGGGTGAACTCGCCGGGGGTGAGGTCGACGTGCGCCTCCCCGTTCCACTTGTCGAGCTTCTCGATCACGACGGTGCGGGCGGGCATGTTGATGCCGAGCGCGAGCGTCTCGGTGGCGAACACCGCTTTGATCATCCCGCGGGTGAAGAGCTCCTCGACGATCTCCTTGAACGTCGGCAGCATCCCGGCGTGGTGGGCGGCGACGCCCCGCTCGAGCGCGGCGAGGAAGTCGTCGTAGCCGAGGACCCGCAGGTCGGCCGGGGGGATGTCGGCGGTGCGCAGCTCGGCGTGGGCGCGGATCTCCTCCGACTCCTCCTTGGAGGTGAGCCGGATCCCGGCGGCGAGGCACTGCTGGACGGCGGCGTCGCAGCCGGCGCGGGAGAAGATGAACGTGATCGCGGGGAGCAGCCCGGCGCGGTCGAGCCGCTCGATGACGTCCGGGCGGGCCGGGGGCCGGTACCGCTGCGGGCGGGGCGCGCGGCGCCGCCCGGTGCGGCGGCCCTGGTTGACCTTGGCGCGGCGCACCTCCTCGACGGCCATGCGGGTCAGCTTGGGGTTGAGGCGCGCCTGCCGGTTGTCGCCCTTGCCGGTGTCGACGAACAGGTCGTGCAGGTAGGTCCCGACGAGCATGTGCTGGAACAGCGGGACGGGCCGGTGCTCGTCGACGACGACGGCGGTGTCGCCGCGGACGGCGTGCAGCCACTCGCCGAACTCCTCGGCGTTGCTGACGGTCGCCGACAGCGCCACGATCCGCACCGAGTCCGGGACGTGGATGATCACTTCTTCCCAGACGGCGCCGCGGAACCGGTCGGCGAGGTAGTGCACCTCGTCCATCACCACGAACGCCAGCCCGGCGAGGGTCGGGGACTGCGCGTACAGCATGTTGCGCAGCACCTCGGTCGTCATGACGACGATGGGCGCCTCGCCGTTGACGCTGTTGTCGCCGGTGAGCAGCCCGACCTTCTCGGGCCCGTAGCGGCGGACGAGGTCGGCGTACTTCTGGTTCGACAGCGCCTTGATCGGCGTGGTGTAGAAGCATTTGGAGCCGCCGGTCAGCGCGAGGTGGACGGCGAACTCCCCGACGACGGTCTTGCCGGAGCCGGTCGGCGCCGCGACGAGGACGCCGCTGCCGTCCTCCAGCGCCTGGCACGCCCGCAGCTGGAAGGCGTCCAGCTCGAAGTCGTACAGGGTGCGGAAGTCCAGCAGGGCGGGGCCGTTCCCGGCGGTGCGCCTGCGGTAGGCGGCGTACCGGGAGGCCGGGGTGTCCCCGGTCCGCTCCTCGGCCTTCCGCCCGGTCGACGTGGTGTCGGGGGAGGTCATGTCTTCGAGCCTACGGTTTCGACCGGCCCGTTTCCCAATCCATAACGAACCGGATTCCGGCGGGTCGCCGGGGCGGCCCGCCCGGTGCCGGGCGGGCGCGGGTCAGCCGGTGCGGCCGCCGCCCTTCTCCAGTTCGGCGTCGATGGCCTCGAGGTCCAGCGGGGACGCCTCGTCGTCGGACAGCTCCGCGTACGGGTCGGGGCGGGCGGCGAGCCGCCGGTCGTGCAGGTACGCGATCAACTCGGCGATCTCGAACAGCACGATCGTGGGGAGGGCCAGGGCGAGCATGGTGAACGGGTCCTGGCTGGGGGTGGCGATCGCGGCGAACACGAACACCCCGAACCACAGCAGCCGGCGGGACTTGCGGATCCGCTCGTGGGTGAGCACGCCCGCCAGGTTCAGCACGACCACGAACAGCGGCAGCTCGAACGTCAGCCCGAAGATGAACAGCATCGCCTGGGCGTAGCTCAGGTAGTCCTGGACGCCGACGAGCACGGTGGTGTCGCCCGGCGCGAGCCCGATGAAGATCTCCAGGCCCTTGTCCATCGTCAGGTAGGCCAGGTAGCCGCCCGCGACGAACAGCGGCACGGCCGCCGCCATGAACGTGTACGTCCAGCGGCGTTCCCGCTGGTACAGGCCCGGCGCGACGAACGCCCACAGCTGGTACAGCCACACCGGGGACGACAGCACCGCGCCGATGATCAGCGCGACCTTCAGGTGCACGAAGAAGCCGTCGAAGATGCCGTGGACGACCAGGTCGCACTTGCCGTCGAGGCAGTGCTCCGGGGGGATCCGCGTGTAGGGCTGCTTCAGCCAGTCCCAGATGGGGTCGAAGAAGATCCAGCCGATGATCGTGCCCACCAGCAGGCCGAGGATCGCCTTGACCAACCGGTTGCGCAGCTCACGGAGGTGCTCCAAGAGGGGCATGCGGCCGTCGGATGCGGCGCCGCGCCTGCTCAGCTTCATCATCGGCTTTCGGGCTCGATTTCGGTCCGGGGGTCGACGCGGCGGCGGCCCTCGGCGGGAGGGCGGGGACCGCCGCGGGCGGGGCGGCGCGCCGCGGGCGGTGCCGCGGTGCGGTGCGCCGCCGGATCAGTGCTTGCGGGCCTGGCCCGGGTCCGAAACCGGAACGCCCTGGAGCGGCTCACCGGACGCGAGCGCCTGCGGGCCGCGCGCGTTCTGCTGCGCGCCGGGCGCCTCAGCGGGGGCGTCCTGCTGCTGCGACGCCTGCGCCTTGCGGGTGTCGTCGCCGTCATCGTCGTCGTGCAGGCCCTTGGTCTCGGCCTTCAGGATCCGGGCGGACTTGCCCAGCGAGCGGGCGAGCTGCGGCAGTTTCGCCGACCCGAACAGCAGCAGTACGACCGCCAGGATGATCAGAATTTCGGTCGTGCCAAGTCCAGCCATGACAAATCCTCTTCAGCAGGGGTCCTCACGACGATCGTACGCCGTCTTCGCGCGCTTGTGGCGCCCGAGATCCCTCGAGTCGAGAGAGTTCATCCCTGAGCGCCGACTGTTTCGGCGCCAGCCGTGATCTTGTGCGCTCGAGTTCACGTCCGAACCGCCGCACGCCCAAGTACACCTTGAACGCACAGTAGGCGAGCACGGCCAGGCCGACGAAGCCCGCCGTCACCGAAACCGCTACCCACGCCACGCCCGCCACGGTAGCCGATCCCGGCGCGACCTTCAGCACCGGCCCGTCCGGACGGCGGCCCCGCCCCGGCCGGACGGCGGCCCCGCCCCGCCGCGCGGGCCCGGGGCCGTTCCGGGCGGGTCAGCCCAGGCCGTACAGGGCGAGGGCGCGGGCGGCGTCGTCGCGGACGCCGTCGGCGACCGACGCGGGCGCCACGACGCGCCCCTGGTCGCCGAGCCGCAGCGCCAGGCCCCGCACCCAGCGGGTGTCGGGCGTCGGCAGCACCACCCGCAGCCGCCCCTCCCCCAGCTCCTCGACGCTCTCGCACGGGTAGTAGTCGGCGACCCAGCGGCCGCGGGGCGTCAGCTCCAGCGTCACCCGCACGTCCTGCGGGGACGGCCGGAACAGCCCGGCGTCGACGTCGATCGGCTCGGCGTGGTCGGGCACCTCGGCGGGCTCGTCCAGCACCTCCAGGCCGGTGACGCGGTCGAGCTTGAACAGCCGGACCGCCTCCGCGCGGCGGCACCAGCCCTCCAGGTAGGTGTTGCCCTCCACCACCAGCAGCCGCATCGGGTCGACGTCCCGCTCGGTGTTCTCGTCGCGCGCCGGCACGTAGTACGCCAGGTGCACGCGGCGCCGCGCCGCGACGGCGTCCCGCAGCGTCCCGAGGACGGTGCGGGCGCCGGGGCCGCCGCCCGCGGCGACGTCCCGGGCGTCGACCTCGACCGCGACCTGCGCGCTCGGCACGGCCGCCGCGCCCGCGGCGGTCTCGAGCTTCGCGATGACGCGGCTGAGGGCGTCGCGGTCGTGCAGGTCGGGGATCTCGGCGAGCATCCGCAGCGCCACCAGCAGCGCGCTGGCCTCGTCGACCTTCAGCCGCAGCGGCCGCGCGATCGACTCGGCCTCGGCGACGGTGATCTCCCCGCCCTCGTAGGACAGGTCGATCGGGCAGTACGGGTCGGGCGCGCGCAGCTCCACGCACCACAGCAGGTTCAGGTCGTCGATCAGCTGCTTCTCGGTCACCCCGAACGCGGCCGCGGCCTCCTCCAGGGCGACGGTGTCGCGGTTGACGACGTACGGGACGAGCGCGAGCAGCCGCGCGAGCCGCCCGGTCGACGCCGCCGCCTGCTTCGCCGCCGACCGGGAGGTCTTGGAGGGCCTCGCGGCATTCGCGGTCTTCGGAGTGTTCGCGGTCTTCGGGGTGTTCGTGGTCATCGCGCGTGCACCGTCCCGTCCTCGGTCCCGGCGCCGCCGGCCGGGCCCGGTTCCCCGGCGGCCAGCGCCGACTTCAGCTGCTGGATCACCGCGTCGCGCAGGTCGGGCGGGTCCAGCACGACCAGGTCGTCGGCGAACCGCGCCAGGTACGGCGCGAACCGCTCCACGTCCCGGAACGTCAGGACGGCCTCGTCCCACGCGCCGTCGCCGGAGGGGCGGACGTCGCGCGCCCACCGGCGCGGGCCCTGCGCGGCGCCCGCCCGCAGCCGCACCGTCGCCGGGCGCGGCTCGGTGACCGGCTCGCCGCGGTCGAACGCGAGGCGCCGCACGTCGACGCCGTCCGGGACCGTCACCGACCCGGCCGGGCCGTCCGCGGCGACCTCCCCGTCGATGCGGCTCAGCCGGAACACCCGCTCCTCGTCGCGGTCCCGGTCGAACCCGACCACGTACCAGCGGCCCCGCCGGCTGACGACGCCCCACGGCTCCAGGTGGCGGCGCGTCACCGACGTCCGCCCGATCGCCCGGTAGTCGAACGCGACCGGCCGCCGGTCCCGGACCGCCTCCCACAGGGCGGGGAACGCCGGTTCGCCGGTGTCCACGCGCGGCTCGATCCCGACGGCGGCCGACGCGTCGGTCTCCACGCCCGCCGCCCGCAGCTTCAGCAGCGCCCCCGACGCCGCCTCCGCCAGGCTCGCCCGCTGCCACACCCGGGCCGCCAGGCCCAGCACCGCCGCCTCGTCGGGCGTCAGGTGCACGTCGGGCAGCTCGTAGTCCTGCGGCGGGATCCGGTACCCGATCTCCTCGCCGCCCCCGCCCTGCAGGTCGCTGCCGACCTCCAGCGGAACGCCCAGCTCGCGCAACTCCTCTTTGTCGCGCTCGAACATCCGCTTGAACGCCTCGTCGGAGTCCGGATACCCCGGCACCGCCCGGCGGATCTGCTCCGCGGTCAGATAGCGCCGGGTGGCGAGCAGGCAGACCACCAGATTCAGCAGGCGCTCGGTCTTGCGCCGCGACACTTCGCCACCACCTCTTCGCTCCGTGAAGCCCCGGGACCCCCGTGCACGGGTCCGAACGCCCCCACGCCCGTCACCAGAGGACGCTACCGTTTCCCAGTGTGATCCGATGGCGTAAAGGCACAGTTGAGGGCATCCGACGCGAATGGCCGGGGGCGGTCGAACTCGACGTCGAGATCGGGGGCGACGGCGCGCACCGCGCCCTGGCGTATCCCGCGCTGGTGGGGCGCCCCGAACCCGGCGACACCGTCCTGCTCAACACTACGGCCTTGGCGATGGGCCTCGGCACCGGCGGCTACGCGATGGTCGTCGCGGTCCCCGACCGGCTCCCGCCCGACCCGTCCGGCCCCGGCCACCTCGTCAAGGCCCGCTACACCCCGCTGCAGGCCACCGTCCTCGGCGCCGACGAGCAGGACTCCCCCCACCACGACGTGCTGCGCGACGCCGACTCCCTCGGCGGCGCGCCCGTCGTCGTCGCCGACCTGCACTCCGCGCTGCCGCCGATCCTCGCCGGGCTCCTCGCCGCCCGGCCGGGCACGCGGGTCGTGTACGTCATGCCGGACGGGGGCGCCCTGCCGTCCTGGTTCTCCATGTCGATCGCGCGGCTGAAGGACGCGGGCGCCCTCGCGGCCACCGTCACGGTCGGGCAGGCGTTCGGCGGCGACCTCGAGGCCGTCACCGTCCACACCGGGCTCCTCGCGGCGCGGCTCGTGCTGGACGCCGAGGCCATCGTCCTCGCGCAGGGCCCGGGCAACCTCGGCACCGGCACCCGCTGGGGGTTCTCGGGCGTCTCCGCGGGCGAGGCCGTCAACGCCGCGTCCGTCCTCGACGGGCGGCCCGTCGCGTCGCTGCGGGTCAGCGAGGGCGACCGGCGGGAGCGCCACATCGGCGTCTCGCACCACTCCCTCACCGCCTACGGGCGGGTCGCCCTCGCCCGCGCCGACGTCCCCGTCCCCGAACTGGGCGGCGAGTTCGGCGCCCGCGTCGCGGCGCAGGCCGCGCCGCTCGGCGATCGGCACGCGCTCGTCCCCGTCGCCGTGGACGGCCTGCGCGACGCGCTCGCGGGCGCCGAGCGGGACTGGGGCGTCCGGCTGTCCACCATGGGCCGGCGCCTCGACGAGGACCTCGCCTACTTCCTCACCGCGGCCGCCGCGGGCCGCCACACCGCGGCCCTCCTCGACTGACCGCCGCGCCCCCGGACGTCCCCGGGCGGCCCGCGCGTCGCCTCGCCGCCGCCCGGGGGGCGGGCTCACACCGGCGCGAGCCCGGCCTCCTCGGCGGTGAACGGCGACGCGAACGTGAACGCGCGCGGGGACGGGCCCTCCGCGCGCAGCAGCGCCAGCCGCTCCATCCCCTCCTCCACCGTCGGGACGTGCCCGGCGGGAACCCACCACAGCACCAGGTGCGCCTCCGCGTGCCGCAGGAACCACTCGCGGCGGCGCCGCATCGACTCCAGGTGCCCGGACCGGTAGACGAAGTCCCACAGCGCCTCCGCCGACTCCCACACCGAGAACGTGACGATCACGTCGTCGCCGGCGGGCCGCATCCGGGTCGCGTCCGGCTGCCCGTCCTCCACCAGCCGCCAGACGAACCCGGGCGCGGTGTCGGCGAGGGCGTTCACGGGGTCGAGCATCTCCACGAACTCCGCCATGCGCGGGTCGTCCAGTGGGAAGCGCATGGTCGCCACGTTGAACTGGGCGAGGTGGTAACGCGGGTCCTCGGTGCGGGCAGGCGTGCGCTGAGCGCGGTGATCGTCCGTCATGGGATCACCTCACCACGGCCCCCACTTCTATGTCAATCTTCATTGTTTTTAGAGGGGGCGGGCGGCACCTCCTCCGCCACCGCGCAACACCAGCCCGGACGCGCGTCCATCCGCACCCGCACGCCCCGAGACCCCTCCGCCATGCCCTCCAGCAACGCCACATTCATGCCGCACACCAGCGGCGGGAACGCCTCCGCCACCGCACCGAACGGGCAGTTCCGCATCCGGACGACCCCCGCACCGCCCCCCGCGGCCCCGCACC
>NZ_QHJN01000237.1:0-8915 GCF_003947565.1 Actinomadura sp. WAC 06369
CCTCATCCCCCCATGATCGCCCCTCCCCGCCGTAACCCCGTCGCGAACCCGGCACCGATCTAGGTACGCTTGCTCAACGGGTCGCTAGCTCAATTGGCAGAGCTCCGGACTTTTAATCCGTAGGTTGTGGGTTCGAGTCCCACGCGACCCACCACCCCTAACCAGGGCAAACGCAAGCTCGCCCCGGTATGTCCTCCGCCCGGTTCGTCCCGTTCCGTCCCCCCGTCTGCTCCATGTCTGCTCGCGGGCACGGATCGGGCCCGGACACCCCCGTTTTGCGGCGGTGTTCCCCGGTGCCCACCCGCCCTGCTGTATGGGGCGGCGACACTCCTGCACTTCGGGGATCACCCTGCCGAGCTTCACCACCATCAGTCACGCGTCATGCCGATCCAGGTGCGCCCGGCGCCCTCGCCAACGACTCCTCGACGTGACCACTCTGCGCTGCCACGACCAAACGCGACGGCTGCCCCACCTGCGACAACAACTTCGTCCCAGCGCTCAACGCCGCTTCCCGTCAGAGGCACCGTCCGCCCGTATGCAATCAAACACCTAGTGGGCCTCCACTGGCGTGGACGATGCATATATACAGTGATGACAGCCACGCTGACATCGAAGGGGCCCGGTGGAAGAGCACGATCAGGAAGTCCGGTTCAATCTGGCGATGGGAGCCAAGATCCGCGCCGCCCGGAAGGATGCCGACCTCGTCCAAGCCCAGCTTGCCCAGATGGTCGGGCTTTCTCGGGCATCGATCACCAACATCGAGGCCGGATCGCAGGCGCCGCCCCCGTACAAGCTGGCCTTGATCGCCGATGTGTTGAGAGTCAGCGCCGCTGACCTGCTTCCCGAGCTCGCCGAGCTTGGCGGAGTCGCAACAAGGATGCCAGAGCATCTTGCGGAAGCCTTGGCCAGCGTGACATCCGCGGCCAGCGAGATCGAGGACGGCAGCCATGGCCAGAGCTGATGTTGCCGCACGCGAAGTGCTCGACAAGGCGGGCGTCCTGAAGCCCCCCGTGGACCCGTTCCTGATCGCACAGGAACTACTTGGAGTCCTACTGGTCAAGACGGAGATGAAGGACGACGTCTCCGGGATGCTCGTACGCGAACCAACACGTACCGTGATCGGGGTCAACCAGAGTCACGCTCCCAACCGCCAGCGGTTCACCGTGGCGCACGAGATCGGGCACCTCCAACTCCACAAGGGCCGTCCGTTGATCATGGACACGGACGTGCGTGTGAACCTCCGCGACAGCGTCTCCGGCATGGCGACGGACCGCGAGGAGATCGAAGCGAACCGGTTCGCCGCGGCTCTTCTGATCCCCGAACTCATGGTTCGGAACGAGATCTCCGCCCTCGACTTCGCCAGCGCAGAAGACCTGGTCCTGAAGCTTCAAGCCCGTTTCAAGGTGAGCCCCTCCGCCATGAACTTTCGCCTCGTGAACCTCGGCATCCTCCCCAACCCCGTAGGACGATGACCGCCCTAGGCGAATCAACTTCACGATCGATGGGCGGCACTTCATGGTGACCGACAGCGCCCAGACGGCAGCAGCCCTGCTGCGCCTGGCCGGCCTCGACCCCAGCGCCTACAACCTGGCCGAGGTGCGCCACGGCCACGGCGAACCCAAGCGCTACGACGACGCCGAAACCATTCGTATCCGGAACGGCGACAAGTTCGTCACGGTCCGCCAGTGCGCGCAGGTTGCATGAGATGTCCACCCTGTCCAGCACCGGTGTCGACGCGTTCGTCCTCGGTCTGGAGCGCTGTGGCCGGGAAGTTGGCGTCCTCCATGGAGTCGTGACCTTCCCGGTCGAGGTGCTCGCGGGCGCTCACGCCGGAGAGTCGGTCGAGACCGGCGTGAACACCGCGGAACTGCGCAGTTGGCCCCTCACTCCGCCACACTGGATCCATCTTCCGGCTGAGATCACCTTCGCCCGGACCAACACCAGACCTTCGCCCGTCCCCGGATGGCTCGCCCACTCACGAGACATCGGATGGTGGGTCGCTACGGAGGAACCGGCCCAGGCGTGGATCGCTCACGTCCGTGGTGTCCTGGGAGAGAGCCGATGACACAACCACAGCGCTTTTCGGCGGCCATGCCTGGCACCCTCGACACCGCGCTTCGCCACCGTCTACTCCGTGATGACGGGCAAGAGGACATCTGCCTGGTCACCTACGCGCCCTCCACCGGCGCCACCCGTACCTCGGCACTTGTGAGGGAGATCGTTCCACCGGAACCGGCCGAGCGAGCCGTTCACGGTAACGCCTCCTTCACCGGGGACTACGTGGTTCGGGCCGCGAGCCTCGCCGCAGAACAAGGCCTGGGCATCGCGCTCGCCCACTCCCATCCTCGTGGCACCGGCTGGCAGCAGATGAGCGGACCCGACGAAGACGCCGAACGCTCCTTCGCGCATCTGGCGCACGCGATCACCGGCCACGACCTGTTCGGCATGACTCTTGCAGGGAACCGCGCATGGTCCGCTCGCCGATGGAGCGCAGGCGCCCATTCCACTGAGGCCGAAAGCGTGCGCGTGGTCGACTCGCGTCTTCGTGTGACATGGAACGACGCGCTTCGCCCCGTCCCGACGCCCCAAGACTCCCAAATCCGAACGATCTCAGGCTGGGGCGAACAAACTCAGGGAGCGCTCGCCCGCCTCCGCGTACTCATCGTCGGAGCCGGGAGCATCGGTCACGACATCGCCATCCGGCTGGCCGCTACCGGGCTGGTTCACGTAGCCGTCATGGACTTCGACGACCTCGAGCGCGTCAACCTCGACCGGATGCCCACCGCCACACAGATCGATATCGCGCTACGGCGCAGCAAGACCGAGCACGCCCTGCGGCAACTCCGACTTGCGGCCACCGCCGGCAACCCGGACCTGCATGGTTTCGAGAACAGCATCTGCGAAGACCTCGGCCAGCGCATCGCCCTCGACTATGACGTGATCTTCAGCTGCGTCGACCGCCCATGGCCGCGCGCGGTCCTCAACCAGCTTGCCTACAGCGACCTCATCCCCGTGATCGACGGTGGAATCGCCATCGACGCCTTCGCGGACGGCAACGGCATGCGCAACGCCACCTGGCGCAGCCACGTCTTGAGGCCCGGCCGTCCTTGCATGGTGTGCACCCGCCAACTCGACCCGGCCGAAGTGACGCTGGACCAGCAAGGGCTCCTTGAGGACCCCGAATACATCCGACAATCCGAACGGCAAGAATCGGCACGGCAGAACGTGGCCGCCCTCGCCCTCAGCCCCGCCGCAAGCCAGCTGGCGCAGTTCATCAGTCTCACTGTCGCTCCGGGCGGGCTCGGGGAACCAGGACCGCTCCAGTACGTGCTCTCAACTCACCACCTCATGGCGCTGCCAACTCCCCTCAACGCCGAATGCTTCTTCGAACAGACCACCGGCCTCGGAGACGCACGAGTCGAACTGACAAACACCCACGAAGCCGCCGAACGCACCCGCGACGCACGGCGTCGCGCTCAGCGCACAACCAGAGTTCGCATTGCCCGCGCCGGAGACATGCTCCTGACCTCAGCCCAACACAAATGGGCCGCAATGACCTGCCCAGCACCGCCGCACTAGCCGGTTCCGTGCGGCAAGAAGACCAAGGCGCTGGGCCGGGTCCGTGGCCGCGCGGTCGCCATCGGCACGGCTTGCTCGCCCTCGTGGCGATCGTCTCCACCGCCCGCACAGCCCTGGTCAGCAGCGTCATCGCCCAGCAGACCGCCACCGCGACCGAACAGGGCCGGTTGCCAGGCGTTATATCGCGGCCATCGAGCAGCCTGGCTCCGACAAACTCGCTATCCGTTTCGGTGACGCTACGCCCTGGAACACCTCACCCGCGACTCAATGTGGGATCACCCCACCGTTATCGCCGTCCTGACCGCCTTCGGCAGTGAGCACTCCCACGGTCCGACGCCCACACCGCCCTGGCACCGAGGCACCAACGAGGCCAATGACGGGGCCTCGGCCCGCGCGCCTTCCAACCCGATATCCAGAGTGCTCTCACTTGACGACCTCGACAAACAAGCCTCCACCAGCCTATTTGACCTCAACTGCAGTTGAACTGGTGGGCTGTTCGCTGTCTGCCTCAGGACCAGAGAAAGCGAACAGCCATGGCGAACAGCACGGACACCCCGACCACAGACCCCGCTCCGCATCCGCCCCCGGTGGATCGGCCGTCTCCGTTGACGCTCCCGGTGGTCCTGGTCGGCGTCGTCCTGGTGGCGATGTCCATTTCGGGGACGGCGGTGGCGCTGCCCAGCATCGGCCGCGATCTCGATACCTCCGGGTCCCCCTTGAACTGGGTCGTCGCCGGTTACAACCTGGCCTTCGCAGCCATGACCCTCATCGCGGGATCGACCGCCGACCGGATCGGCCGCCGACGCGTCTTCGTCCTCTCGTCGCTGGTCTTCGCGGCCGGATTCCTCGGGACGGCGCTGAGCCCGGTGATCGCCGTCGCCGACATCGCCCGCATCGTCTCCGGCGCCGGCGGCGCCGGGATCATGGCGGCGGGCGGCGCGATCCTCGCCTCCAGCTACGACGGCGCGGCCCGCAACCGAGCCTTCGCCCTGATGGGAACCATGGCCGGGGTCGGCATCGCCATCGGCCCGACCCTGTCGGGACTGCTGATCAGCGCCACCGGATGGCGAGGAGGCTTCGCGGTCTTCACCGTCATCGGCCTACTCGTCGCCCTGGGCGGGACTCGCACCCGCGAATCCCGCGCGACAAGCGCCGACCGGACCGACTGGGCGGGCAGCGTCCTGTTCGTCGCCGCACTGACGCTGCTGATGTTCGCGCTCCTGGAGGCTCCCGCGCTCGGCTGGGCGCATCCGGTCATTTTGTTCACCGGCATCGCGGGCCTGGTCATACTGGTCGTCTTCGGCTTCGTCCAGCGGCACAGCACTGCTCCGATGCTGGCGCCCGCCTTGGTCGCCAACCGCGGCTTCCTGGGGTGGAGCCTGGCAACTCTGACCACCTCCATCGGGTTCCTGGGCGTCCTGGTCTTCCTGCCCACGTACCTGCAGGCGGCGGCGGGGCTGTCCCCCGCAGCCGCCGGGGCGACGATGCTGCTGCTGACCGCCCCCGTGCTGATCACGCCCATGGCCGCCGTGGCCCTGGTGAACAAGGGCGTTCCAGCCCGTCCGCTCATCATGGTGGCCCTGCTGCTGGTCGTGGCCGGGAACCTGTGGCTGGTGACCCTGAACGCCGACGCCGCGGTCATGTCGGCCGCGGCGCCG
The DNA here is from genome assembly GCF_003947565.1 of Actinomadura sp. WAC 06369. NCBI lineage: Bacteria > Bacillati > Actinomycetota > Actinomycetes > Streptosporangiales > Thermomonosporaceae > Actinomadura > Actinomadura sp. WAC 06369. The sequence goes on from NZ_QHJN01000237.1 coordinate 5,238, forward strand.
CTCGTGCTGATCGGCATCGGCATGGGGGTGTCCTTCGGTATCACCGACGGTCAGGCCATGGCGCTGGTCGACGCCGACGCCGTCGGCATGGCGGCCGGGTTCCTCAACACCCTGCGGGGAGCGGCCGAGGCCCTCGTGATCGCCGCATACAGTGCCTCCCTCGTCGGTCTCCTCTCCGTCAGGCTTGACGACGCGTCCCGCGCCGCCAAGGTCGGTGCCGGACGCCTCACCGACGGAACCGAGGCCGCGGAGTTGGACGCCTTCACCTGGTCTTGGCAGGTGACCCAGCTCGGTGTCGGCCTGCTCTGCCTCGTCCTGTCGATCGTCGTGGCCGTCCTGATTCACAACCGCGCCGCGGCGTCCCGCCGCACAACCTGACCACCGGGTCCCGAACGTGCAAGGAGCGATATCGTGCGCGCCAGTCCAGACGACCATCTCACGATCGGTGAGGTCATACGCCGGACTGGCGTGCCCGCCTCCGCCCTGCACTTCTACGAACGCAAGGGCCTGATCTTCAGCGAACGCACCAGCGGCAATCAGCGGGCCTTCTCACGGCACATGCTTCGCCGGATCTCCTTGATCATCGTGGCCAAGCGCCTCAACATCCCGCTGGCGGACGTAGCCGAAATCTTCGCCAGCCTCCCCACAGACCGCGCCCCCACCCACAAGGACTGGCAGCGAGTCTCCCGGCGCTGGAAAAAGCAGCTGGAGGAACGCCGCCGCGTGATCGAAAGCCTCGAGCAAGAACTCACCGGCTGCATCGGTTGCGGCTGCCTGTCGATGAAGGCATGCCTGCTCCTCAACCCCGACGACACCCTCCAGGGCCGCGGCCCCGGTCCGGTGCGGCTCCAACGGTCCAGCGCCGATTCCTAGCCAGAGCTTCGGCTTCCAGCCAACCCCGGCCGACCCTTCCTGCGAAGACCGGCCGGGGTTGCCGTTGTACCTGTTGGCATCAGCCTTCCCTCCCGACCCCGGCCGCAGCGATCAACGATTCTCGCGTTCAACGAATCAGTTTGAAGCCGAAGCCGAACCACTGATCATCACCGACGGCGCCTTGTGTTGGGCCGACCGGTCCGTCGCTTGCTACCGCATGCCTCCTGCTCAGCGTGCAGGACGTCCTTCACCACCGCTGCCTTTCGACCGGGCTCTGTGTGCACTTTAGAAGCGCACACGGCGTCAGGACTGCGTAGCAGGGGTGTCGTGGCCGATCGCGGAAGGGACGCAACCCGGTGTCGAGGCGACGCAGGTGAAGACGTAGCGCCCCTAGGAAGTCGACGTAGTCCTAGCAGATGAGTGAGAGCCGGGCCATTTCATTGGCGACGGTTCGACGTAGGCGGTGCGCCGCCGGCCATTGAGTGCGGGGAATGGTGCGGGTGGTCGGGGTGGTCGGTGGATGGCGCGGACGGTCTGGTCGATGAGGTCGTTGACCGTCGCCAGGTTTTGGGTGAGAAAGTCGGCGTAGGTGGTGCTGGCGGGGTGTGGTGCGGCGCCGAGGCGGTGCGTTCTGATGACGGCAGTGGTGGCCGCCACGGTCAGGAGCGGGTCGGGGAACGGGAAGTGGGCGGGGTCGTCGGGGGTGGGCCCGTAGGTGAGGAAGTCGCTGGTGGCGGCGATGAGGTTCTCTTCGTCGGTGTCGCAGAACGGCAGGAACACCGCTCCGGGTCCGTGCTCCTCGGCCAGGCGGTGGGCGAGCGTGGCCGCGAGGGCGCGGTCGTGGGCGGCGAACAGTCGGTGGGCGATGTAGTACCGGGCCACAAGAGGGTCTCTTCAGGTGCGATGCCGAAGACCTGGGGATGCGGCGCGGCGGGAGGCTGCGGTGACCGCGCCGGTCAGTGCGTCGTGGTCGTCGGCGCCGGTGGCGGTGAGGGCGAGGAAGGTTCCGACGAGGGTGTCGCCGGCCCCGGTCACCTCCTGTGCCGTGATCGGCGGCGGGACGGCGGTGGCGGCTTGGACGCCCTGCCTTCGCAGGACGGCGGTTTTCGGGCCGTCGGACACCAGTACGGCCGGGAGAGACACGGAGTCGATGTGGCGGGTCAGGATCTGGTGTTCGGTGGTGTTGACGAAGACCGCTTGGGCGAAGGGCAGCGCGGTTCGAGCGGCGGGGATGTGTTCGTCTGCGCTGGCCTATCAACGCCTTAGAGCGCAGGTTCTAAGGCCGACTCACCCCCGACCGCCGACCGAACACCTGAACGACCGAGATCAGCCGTTAACTCGGCACCCCTGCGACCGCGCGGGACCTTTAGCCAGGCTGAACGGCGGCTGAGAAGCCTGCCGCATTCTCAGGGCTGGAGGCGACTTCTTTTAGTCCTTTCACCGGGAAGTTGGAGCGGAAGACGTTGTGCGGGTCGTGGTGGCGCTTGATGTTTCGCAGGCGGGCGAGTGTGTCGGGCGGAAAGGCGTCGGCCACGGTCTCGCCGGGGTTGAGGAAGGTGTACGGCTTGCGTCCGCTGACCGGGAGGGCTTGGGCGAGCACGTGCTGCTTGGCGGTGACGGCTTCGGCCGTGGCGGGGTCGGCGGGGATGCCGAACAGGTAGAGCGCATAGGGCTCGGCCAACGCACCGTGCGGGCTGTCGGAGGCACGCGACAGCGCGCCGCCCAGGTGCCGGATCTGCACGCTGAGCAGGGGTGCGATGGGGGCGGCCAGCAGTTTCTCGGCCGCGGTGTCGTCCAGGTCGGTCAGCAGTTCGGCGCGCGAGATGCCCGCGCCCGGGTCGGTGGGTTCGGCGGTGATGGTTCCCAGTTCGGTGACCGACATGCTGCGTCGGGAATCCGACAGCGGCTTGGGAAGGCGGTCCAGCGGGGCCAGCAGGTCACGTGCCTCGCTTTGGTCGCCGAGGTAGGTGGCGTCGACGGCGACCATGGGCGCGGAGCCGGGGAAGTGCAGCAGATCCAGCCAGACGGTCAGTTCTTCGGGTGCGGCGGCGGTGATCTGCCGGTAGGCGTCCATGACGGCCGGGGCGTCCTGGACGTCCCACAGCGATCGCCCGCCGTACAGGTGCGGTGCGGGGTGCAGCGACAGTTCCAGGGCGGTGACGATGGCGAAGTCGCCGCCCCCGCCGCGTAGGGCCCAGAACAGATCGTTGTCGGTGTCGGCGGTGACATGCCGCCGGCGTCCGTCGGCGTCGACGATGTCGAAGGCGGTGACGCTGTCGGCGACCCACCCGTGTGCACGGCCGAACCAGCTCAACCCGCCGCCGAGGGCGACGCCGGTGACGCTGACGACCGGGGAGCTGCCCGGCAAGCCGGTCAATCCGTATGGGGCGGCGGCGGCCTGCACCTGGCCGGAGGGCACGCCGGTGCCGATGCGGGCGCGGCGGGCGGCGGGGTCGATCTCCAGCGTGTCGAGCCGCCGGGTGCGGAGCAGGATCGTGTCGTCGTCGGTGCGGCCGGTGGCGCCATGCCCGTTGGGCTGGGTGGCGATGCCCAGTCCGGCGGTGCGGGCGTAGCGGACGAGCGCGGCGATGTCGTCGGCGTCGGCGGCTTCGACCACGGCCGCCACCGGCTGCTGGACGGCCAGGTTCCACGGGCGGCGCGCGGCGTCGAATCCGTGGTCACCGGGCAGCCACACCTGGCCGCGGAGGGCGGAGCGCAGGGGCTTCAGGGCGTTCATGTTTTTACTCTCCCTAGGGTGGGTCGGTCAGGCGGCGACACGCTCGACCGAGTCGGCGGGGGCGGTGG